>JAQXAR010000015.1 GCA_029252805.1 Rickettsiales bacterium | reverse complement strand
GCATTTTAATCTGTTCTTGAAAGAATGTGAGTGGAGGTTTAATATGGGCACACCAAGTGACTTACTGGCAGACCTGAAAAAGTTGCTCAAAGAATATTATTAGGTGTCAGCCCCAAAATATATATTAACATTTCTCTCATAAGGTAGGCTGTATGGAAGCACTGATGATTACCCTTTACTCGCTCTTCGCTGTGATTGGCCTAGCAGGTTACATCCCTCAAATTGTTAATTTGGCAAAATCCACAGGGAAGTCCAAAGCCATTTCACTCACTACCTGGACGCTCTGGGCAGCCACGAAACCTTGGTTATGGGGTTTTTGTACTCAAAGACGCATTATTCATTTCAGTGGCCGTCATTAGCATTGTGGGGCACTTACTGATTCTTGGCTTAACTATCTGGAATCGCTTCTTTCGCTTTTCGGAAAGCGATTATATTGAGAACCTCTCCCTACAAATAGATTCCCCCTCCTCATAAACCTATTAAATAAAAAAAAGGCCAGCGTGAAGAACACGCCGGCACAAGGTGGGGAAACTGTGATCGCATTTAATGCTGTTGCGATAGATTATGCAACTGAAAAAAGACATGTTCTTGGTTTCTTTTGATTTCTTCCAGTTCGTGTTTTTGCATAACCCGGTCCAGCGATAGCTGAGTAAAATGAAGGAAGATGACAATCACCTCTTCCATTTTTTCTTTAAGTTTCATAATGATAGCATCCGCGATATTCGTAACACCGCTCGCTTTCTTTTTCAGACTTCCATGCAATTTCAGGGTATAATCATCCATAGCAGTGTAGACTTTACGCAACGCTTTTTCGATACGTCCGCGTGATGAGCGGTTAGCTTCTTCTCCTGCAAAATGCACAAATTCTTCTGTCAGAACCTCTGTCGACTCTTCTAATTGAGCAATTAAAGGCTCTACAAGTGATAGCTGCGCCTGAGCAGAATCCACAAATTCGCTCTCAATCGTCATCGCCAACTCATCCGCATAATCATAAAGCTTCACCAACTCATCATGCTGCTGACCATATTCGTCCATTTTATCACTCATATCTTGCTCCTTCTCATCTAAGAGAAATTCTATTTCTTAAGCCTAACATACATGGGGCGTGTGACGCCATGATTACAGAATGATGACGATTAGGTTACGAAAACCTTAATGCATTAAGAACTGATCGACGATTTACGAATACTGCTCTGCTCTACATCCATCACGAACGGGCGCGAGAGAAGCTCTTCAATCGTCTCATCAATATCGGCCCCTTTATGAATGATGCGCGAAATAGCATTACAAAGCGGCATCGGCACACTTAGCTGCTCAGAAAGCAGCGCAACGGACTCTGCTGTCACCATGCCTTCTGCTAGAGATTCCTTCGCTTGTAAGCCAGCCATCTCTTTTCTATTATTGCCCAAACGAACTCCATAAGAAAAGTTACGTGATTGGGTACTCGCACAGGTTAGCACAAGGTCTCCCATGCCCGACAGTCCCATCAGATTTTCACGACGCCCGCCAAGGGCCTCCGATAGACGCATCATTTCGGCTAGACCGCGAGTCATGAGCGCTGCCCGCGCATTCTCGCCATACCCCATACCTATGGCAACGCCACAAGCAATGGCGATCACATTCTTCACGGCACCGCCCACCTGAGTGGAGATAATATCATCCGTATAATAAGGACGGAAGAACTTCCCCCCTATCGCATAGATGAATTGATTGGCGATCTCGTCATTACGGCAGGCCACTGTGGTTGCAGTTGGCAGACCACGTGCGACTTCTGTTGCAAAGTTAGGGCCTGAGAGGATCAATATCGGGTTTTGCGGCAACGTGGCCTCCACCACTTCATGCATCAGCGAAAGACTGCCGCGCTCAATCCCCTTACTTGCTAAAACAAGCGGTGTTTCAGGCGCCAGAACATCGGCCAAGGCGATGCAAATCGCTCGCATATTTTGCGCAGGCACAGCAAGTACGACAAAGTCCGCTCCCCGCACTTCAGCCAAATCATTCGTAACCGCGATATCAGGATCAATAAATACCTCTGGTAAATACTGAGCGTTGGTCCGTGTTTCGCGAATGGTTTCGCACATGCTTTCGCTACGTGCCCAAATTTTCGCCTGACTCCCGACGCGGTTAGCGGCAATAGCGAGAGCTGTGCCCCAGCCTCCCGCACCCACGACGGATACTTTTGTTGTGTTGTTTTCTTCTGCCATGCTACCCACTGTGCCTATCTGGTCTAAACTGTGCAAGCATATTACTCATCGAAGAGAGAATGATGTTCTGTAGCATGAGAGTATGGTTCGGTATTGGCGCAAGATACACCCTGCCCGTTCCCTGAAGCACGGTTACCAGCACCTCGCCTGAAGTAACCGTTCCAAGCAGCGAGCGCGCAGATTGCTGGATGCTAAAGTCGAGCGTATCACTACGCGCCACGGCAAAGGAGCCATCGATGACCAAACGGTCATTACGCAAGTCGATCACTTCAATCTCACCCGGCGCCTGCATAATTACCTTACCCGTACCGCTCACGGCTGTTTGGATGATCCCCTCACCTGAAAAAATACTCGTACTCACCTTATTGATGAACATGTCCGCCTCTACACCCATATCAGAGGCCCAGTAAGCCCCTCGATCGAGAATGTAACGCTCATTTTTTAAATCAAGCTCGAAGAAGTTTTTAAAAGAGGGCTCTAGCACCAACTTACCTGAACCTTCATAGACAGGGCGGAAGGCTCGCTCGCCAGCCAATTTGGATTTTAAAAACCCTTTGATCGACGGCATGGTCGATTTCATTTCTATCGGCCCTTGATAGTAACGCATCGCGCCAGCTTCGGTACGCACAGCTTCATTGCGTAAATTAATCTCTACATAGTTCAACAGGTCTTTTTTCTTAATGTACCAATTTGGCATAATGAATCTCCCTTACCCCAAGCCATAACAAAAAAGGGAGGCCGAAGCCTCCCTTTCCATCATATAAAGCCTGTTATCAGCAATTAACGGCGATCACCGAAGAGACGCAGCAACATGATAAACAGATTGATAAAGTCTAGGTATAGACTCAACGCACCCATTATCGCGGCTTTACCCATAAATTCAGGGTTATTCGCGAGGGCATAATATTGGTTTTTAATGCGTTGCGTGTCATATGCCGTTAAGCCCACAAATAACAACACACCGATCACGCTGATCGCAAAGTGAAGCATCGTGCTGGCGAGGAAGATATTCACGACTGACGCCACGATGATACCGATTACGCCCATAATAAGGAAACTAACCATCCCGCTTAGATCGCGCTTCGTGGTATAGCCATAAAGGCTCATCGCACCGAATGTGATCGCTGAGATAAAGAATACACGCGCAATCGAGCCCCCTGTATACATCAAGAAGATGTTAGACATCGACAAGCCCATCAATGCTGCAAAGCCCCAGAAGGCCATTTGTGCAGTTTGAAAGCTCATTTTCTGAATGCGCATACCGAGGAAGAACACCATAGCAAGTGGTGCAAACGCAACCACCCAGCCAAGAGGTTTCATGCCTGCAATCATTGGCAAACCACCATCAGCTGCCGGTACTAGTTGATATAAAAGCGACATCAGCGCTTCAGATTGCACTGTCATAAGCGCCAAAGCACCTGTGATAGCCAAACCACCCGCCATGTAGTTATAAACGGTCAGCATGTGAGTGCGTAAGCCTTGGTCGACTTGTGTTGATTGGCTCTGCGCTACGCTCGCATTGCCTTGATTCCACATATCCATGTTAGATTTCCTCCAAAATGCGGTTAAAAATAAATTACACCTATAATATAAGGCATTCAGCCGAGGGTTACAAGGTAAACCGGTAGAGAAACGCTAAGACTCACAGCGCATCACATAGTCATCCATGACAAAACCATCACCAATTTCCAGCAGATTTTCAGCTGTAATTTCAAAGCCATAACGCTCATAGAATGCGATCGATTTCACGTTATCTTTATTCACCCGCAATTCGAGCGGACGAGAGCCGATTTGATCGAATAGTTGCCTTCCTATCCCCTGCCCGCGATAGGTTTGCTCAATATACACTTTGTAAATGAACATCGCATCATCTTTACGGCCATATTGGATGTAGCCAGCCATTTGACCGTCAGCCTCCACGAGTCGAGTGAAGCGCTCTGGCTCCTGCATCTGCTGTGTAAGCGCATCCAGATTATACCACTTCTTCAGCATATACTCGACCTGCTGCGCACCGATAATCGGCACGTAATGTTCACGCCAAATACGATGCGCTAAAACGGATAGTTTGGATAAATCAGTTAATTCAGCATCACGAAACGTAACCCTGCTCTTAGCTGTCATTCGCCGCACGCAGTTTTTCACGCTTATCATAACGGTGCTTGATGCTCCATTGTTGAGCGATCGAGAGCAAATTGCTCGACACCCAGTAAAGCAATAGACCTGCCGGGAAGCCCGCTAGAATCACCATGAATATCCATGGCAACCAGCCCATCACCTTCGCCTGCATCGGGTCGGTCGGCTTCGGATTCAGCTGCTGCTGCACCCACATCGTTGTCGCCATGAGAATGGCGAGGATACCTAGATGCATCACCTCAGGTGGCGCCCAATCGATAAGGCCAAAGGCGGTAAAGATATTTGACGGGTCCTTCGCCGATAAATCTGAAATCAGGTTGTAGAAAGGCGCGTGACGCATCTCAATCGTCACGAACAACACTTTATAAAGCGCGAAAAAGACAGGGATCTGGATCAGTAATGGCAAACACCCCGCCGCTGGATTGATCTTCTCTTTCTTATAAAGAGCCATCATTTCCTGCTGAAAACGCATTTTATCACTGCCATGACGCTCTTTAAGCGTTTTAAGTTTTGGTTGCAAACGCTTCATCTCATTCATCGAGACATAAGACTTATTCGCCAAAGGATACATGGCCAGTTTAATCAAAACGGTTAACAAGATAATCGCCAAGCCAAAGTCACCGACATAGCCATAAAGGAAGGTGAGCGCCTGAAAAAGAGGCTTCGTTAGGAAATAAAGGAAACCAAGATCAACGGCACGATCAAGCAACGGCACATTGTAAGTTTCACCGTATTTATCGAGTAACTCAAGCTTCTTCGCACCGGCAAATACCAAGCTCTCATATTCATCGCTCGTACCAGCATCTACCGTGCGGCTACGACCCATAAAGTCAGCCTGATAGCGGTGATAGCCGTTTTTAGTCGTATAGCCTTTAAAATTACCGGTAAATGGCTCGCCCTGATGCGGGATCAACGCGGTTAACCAATATTTATCCGTAATACCCAACCAGCCCTCTGCATTAGCATAACGCTTAGAGCCTTCATCCATCAAATCGTCGTAACTTAGCTCTGACAGCGCACCATCCAGTACACCAATAGGACCTTCATGTAGAATCAAAAGTTGCGACACCTCACCTTCAAACGTGCGGTTGATGAAGCCATAAGGCATTAATTCGACAGCAGCGGCGGAGGTATTAATCACACGCTGCTTTACTTTAAACAGGTAAGAATCTTCTAGCGAGATCGTGCTCTCAAAGCGCAAGCCTTGTCCATTATTCCATGACAGCGTCACCGGCTGCTCAGGCGATAAAGTTTCGCCATCAGCCCGCCAAACGGTTTTGCTATTGGGTAGAGTCACTGCATTCACATTTTCTTCACCGGCAAGCCAGCCAAATTCAATAAAGTAAGACTCTACGCCGCTAGGCTGAAGCAAAACAACAGAAGGACTATCCTCTTGTAAATCTTCTGCATAATTATTGAGCTTCAGATAGTTAATACGCCCACCTTGCAGTGCCAACGTCCCTTCGAGCTCAGGAGATTGGATGCTCACTTTTGCCTGTGAGTTCGCTTGTTGCTCTGCCGCTACGCGATCCGCTTGCACCATTTCCTGATAATTCTCAGAAAGCGCTTCTTGCATTTGCTCTTGACGTGCCGCTGCTTCTTGACGCTCAACCTGCGCCGCATGCTGACGCGGTTGTTCAAAAACCACCTGCCAAATAATCAAGCCGAAGCCAATGATTAGCAAAGCCATTAATAGACGTTTTGTGTCGCCAGGATCTTGTTGGTTTAGCATTCCAGCCATGTGAGCAATCTCTTTTTCTTCTATTTTTCAGTCTTTTGCGGAACATTATCTATTCCGTTTCCGCCACCAGGACGACAGCGTAGCAATCGTTTAGCGGTTAGTGCGCCACCGCGCAAGACCCCATGCACAGAAATTGCCTCTGTCGCATAGGCCGAACAGCTCGGCACGAACCGGCAATGCCAGCCGACGAAGGGAGAAAGGACAAGCTGATAGGCGCGGATAAGCTTGAGTGCGAGCCACTTCATGTGCCTTTTTCCACCTTGTGATGAAGCCGCCTTACGGACTCAACCATTTCATCCTGTAATTGGGAAAGCGGTAAATCACCAACAGACTTGCGACCAATGAATACATAATCGCACCCCGGCTGCACGACATCAGGCAATCCTAAGCGGACTGCCTCACGCAAACGGCGCTTGATACGATTACGAATCACAGCATTCCCCTGCCGCTTCGTCACGGTAAAACCGATGCGAGCATGCTCTTCAGCCGTATTCAAACGTAACTGAAGTACAAAAAAGGGTCGCTTCCACACGTGCGGTGACTTAGAAGCTAAAATAAAATCTGGGCGTTTTTTAAGGCGTTCCAAAGGAACAAAGCGTTACGCAGTTAAGCGCTTACGGCCTTTAGCACGACGAAGATTGATAATATTACGTCCACTTTTAGTTGCCATGCGCGAACGGAAGCCGTGGCGGCGTTTACGAACTAGATTGCTGGGCTGAAAAGTACGTTTCATCGTGTTTCTCTCATATTTGGTCGTTTAGAAGCATGGTTTATAACCAGTTACCCCCACATCGTCAAGTCACAATTACCGCTTATTGCGCACCCACGAATAGATCTTCTTTACCTAATTGCGGAGTATCGTAGCAAAGCACATCGGTTTGCGACTTATAACAATAGCGTGAGTCCAATACTCTAGGCTCTGGTTTCGGGCGTGGCTTACCATTCATCCATTCATACATTTGATCATCTGCAGTGACCCTTATATCGCTCATATCTTCACATGCCGTCAGAGTTAAAATCATCGTGAAACCTACTATAGCTGCCTTAATCATCCATTCTCTCCTTCAAACCAAGTGCGTTGATATCTGCCATGATACCTTGCTCATAGGTCGGATACAACCATTCACCCTTCGGTAACAGGGCCTTGATACGCTCATTCTTCACCCGACGGTTGCTATTATA
Organism: Rickettsiales bacterium; assembly: GCA_029252805.1. Classification (NCBI taxonomy): domain Bacteria; kingdom Pseudomonadati; phylum Pseudomonadota; class Alphaproteobacteria; order Rickettsiales; species Rickettsiales bacterium. The sequence continues at coordinate 176,532 of JAQXAR010000015.1, read as the reverse complement.
AAACTCTTGCGCCATTTCCGACAGCGCTGCCTCTTGCCAATCCACAACGGGTGGCACGGGTATTCCCATCGCTTTCGCGGCGAATTCGGCCACTTCATGCGATGGCGCGGGCAAATCATCGCACAGATTATAGACACTCCCACCGTGAGGTTGCTCCATTGAGGCTTTCAGCGCGCGTGCGATATCTGTCACATGTGTACGGGAAAACACCTGGCCTTCCTTATAAACACGATGCTTCATGCCCCGACGCAGCTTGGAGAGAATCCCTCTGCCTGGCCCATAAATACCCGCCAGACGAAAAACATGCACAGGCAATTGCCGTTCCTCATGCAGCGATAACCATTTGCGCTCCGCCACCACACGACTACGGATACGTTCATTTCCGCCTTTGACCGGCACAGACTCATCTACCCATTCACCACCATGATCGCCATAAACGCCAGTCGTAGAGAGATACCCTACCCACTGCCACTCTTGCGCGCTAATCGCCTCCTGATAATGCTTGAGCACCGTATCACCCAGCTTAATTGGCAAGATCGAGCAGAGCAAATGCGTGCATACCTTGAGGACCTCCGAGATCTTATCATCAGGAAAATCATAGGCTTGGATACCCAAGCGGCGCATTTCACGACGACGCGGTGAATGACGAGAAGTTGCCGAGACCTGCCACCCATCGTCCATTAACTGTTTTGCCAAAGCTGCGGCGCTATAGCCAAAGCCAAAGATAAATACGTGTTTCAATTGCGACATTTCTATGACAGCCCTTTAAGTTCATCTGATTTACGCCTATATTTCTAGTATGAGAATCTATTTGTCCAGACTTCTAATGATCAGCTTACTTTTGTTGAGTTGGCAAACACATGCGAATGAGGCGATGAACGAGACCCTCATTTATCATACTTACTTCGGTAAAGCAGCTTCTGTGCAACAAGCATTGGTCAAAGGCGCAAACCCAAACACACGGGATGAACATGGTTGGCCTGTACTTGCTGCTGCTGCCGATCGCAGTGGTAACGAAGCTTATGCCATTTCAAAAGCGTTGCTTGAAGCAGGCGCGGATGTGAATGCCGCAAAAGACAGAAACTACCCTATCCTTAACGCAATAAAGAATGAGAACGCTCCTCTGGTTGCCTTAATGGTTGCCGCAAATGCCAATTTACGTGTTCGCAATGCCGAAGGGATATCTGTTTACAGCATCGCAAAGAAGCTAGGAAATTCTAGAATCATCTATCAAATTGAAAAGAAACTGATGGAACAGGCTCAGACACAAACCTTCCTCAGAAGCAAACAGCATTTACGCCAACTTACCTCACAATATGCCTTCCATCACTGCGCCTTCCAATATTGGGGGTTCTATCTACGCTCTAAGCAAGATAAAGAAATGGACGAAGAAGCAATCAAAGACCGCATGCGCACTCATGCCAACGATGCTTCCGCAACAGGGCAGCGCGCTTTGCAATATTTTCCGAATGCTTACAATGCGCAATATGACAAGATAATATCCACTCAACGCGCCAATCTTGCTGCGACACTCAATAAAATGATATCCAACCGTAATCGCCGCCGCCAAGGGGTTGGCAAAACAGCAGATATGTTCAAGCGCTGTCATCTAGATAAAACACCCACTTACTTTCATGCGACTGCGGTGTACTAATTTGCTGATATTAACTTGGCTTTAACCCCGTACATGCTATCGATGATGCATTATGACAGAATTACAACTCGACACCCCACTTAAATGGCCCGCCCATATTTCACAAACTGAACGTTTGCGACGGAGCGTTAATCAGCACTTTCAACAAGGCATGAGCGAACCCGACGCCATTGCCTTTCTGCAAGATGAGGTCACGCGCACCACAGGTATTACCGCAGCCAAGCTGACCTGCAATGCTCTGAACATTAACAGCCCGATGCCGACCCAATATTTGGGAAAACACCCCGGTGCCTCTGTTATACTGCGTGTTAACAACCAGACCTCGACGCTTTGCTGTGATCGCTGGCAGAGCATTGCGCACAATATCTACGCTTTGCACCTTGCTATCCGTCAATTCAGACAAATGGACGAATGGGGTATAGGGACACTTCCCCTATTGCTTCTGGGCTTCAACGAAACGGCAGGTGCTGGGGCGGCGAGCACATCTACGGCACATAACGCAAGCTCAGCGGCCAATTGGCAGGAAGCGCTTGGCTTAGGTGCGGGTGCTACGCTTGAAGATGCAAACGCAGTGTACCGTAATCGTGCAAAATCGATAGGTGAAAGCCCTGATGCATTGCAAACACTGAACCTTGCGATACAAGATGCTCGCAAGTATTTCGGAAGCGTTTAATCTACCTAAGCCGCGACTTCGCGTAGAATGTCATTTACGCCTGTCTTAGAGCGGGTTTGTGCATCCACCTTTTTGACGATGACAGCACAATAAAGCCCAGGATCATTCGGATTTTTACCGGGTAAGTTACCCGGTACGACCACGGAATAAGCTGGCACACGGCCACGATGAATCTCGCCTGTTTCACGATCTAAGATTTTTGTAGAAGCGCCAAGATAGACCCCCATAGACAGCACAGCACCCTTTTCCACAATCACGCCTTCAGCGACTTCTGAACGTGCGCCGATAAAGCAATTATCTTCAATAATCACAGGGTTCGCCTGTAAAGGCTCCAATACGCCACCGATACCGGCACCGCCTGAGATATGACAGTTTTTGCCAATTTGCGCGCAGGAGCCAATCGTCGCCCACGTATCGACCATCGTACCTTCATCAACATAAGCCCCAAGATTCACAAAAGAAGGCATCAACACCACATTGGGCGCGATATAGGCCGAATGGCGCGCGACAGCGCCCGGCACCACACGAAAACCGGCCTCACGAAAACGAGCATCATCCCAATCGGCGAATTTAGAGGGCACTTTGTCCCATCCACCGGGAAGCACCTGCATATCATTAAGGCGGAACGAGAGCAGAACGGCTTTCTTCGCCCATTCATTGACCTGCCATCCTTTGGCAGTCGGTTCGGCCACGCGGAGGGCCCCACTATCAAGCGCATTCAGTGTTTCTACCACCGCGGCGCGCACCTCACCCTTGGTTTGATAGTTAATACTATCGCGTTCATCCCATGCTTTTTCGATAATTGGCTGGTGGCTCATGCTCTCTCCTTGATTTTTCGACGGTTTTAGGTATGTAACCTTGCATGACAACGATTGCAACATTCTATCGCTTTGCAGACTTCAATGATTTTGAAGCTTGGCGCCAGCCATTACGCGAGATGATGGATCAAAATGATGTGCGCGGCACGATCCTGCTCGCGCCAGAGGGCTTAAACTCCACCATCTCCGGTCCAGCGCAAAGTGTTCAACTCGTGCTCGATCACTTACAGGCCGACACACGATTTGCGGATTTAGATGTAAAATACTCAAAGGATACAGCCCACCCATTCGCCCGCCCGAAGGTGAAATTGAAAAAAAGTATCATCACCATGGGCGATATTGAAACGCCAGATGCCGTGTGTGCCACCGGCAAGCAATGCACACCGCAAGAATGGGATGTACTGGTCGATGATCCGGACGTTGCCATTCTTGATACGCGCAATGAGTATGAGACGTATTTAGGGACGTTTGAGAATGCCACTTTATGGCCAATGCGGAGTTTTTCAGAAATCATCGCAAAAGTAGAAACGAGCTTCGATAAAACGCAAAAAATCGCCATGTTCTGCACAGGCGGTGTTCGGTGTGAAAAGCTATCCAGTTGGATGCTGCAAAATGGGTATGAAAATTTATATCAGCTTGAGGGAGGGATTGTCCGCTATTTGGAGAAAACGCCTGAGGCCAGAAGCAAATGGCAGGGGAGCTGTTATGTGTTCGATGAACGAATCGCTGTGGGTCATGGTAACAAGCCCGCTAAGGATGTAAGCTTATGTCCGAATTGTGATCACCCATTAAGAGAAGAAGATCGCAATCACCTAGCCTACCTGCCCGCCATTCAGTGCGGGCATTGTGTTTAGCTTATTTTGCAATTCCACTTGGTGTAGCACCTCGATTTGTTACAAACTTAGCCCAAGCACCCTGCGCTGTATCACCAAAGCCCTTGTCTTTCGTCGCAACATCCATGATGAGGGAAACACCTACCAAAGCGGATGCTACCACTGCGAGACCATTAAGCACTTTGCTGAAGAAACTTTTCTGCTCGGGCTCTTCACCCGCGTCAATTTGTTCTTGAGTCTGCTCTTTAGTCCCAGAGAAGAGTGCTTTTGCACGATTCCATGCCACACCAAGCAGAACGACCGCACCTACCGAGGTCCCAACACCCTTGACAGACATGAAGGCCATGCCTTTGCTTTTGCCACCGGATTTTGCATTATCGTAGATCGATTTAGCTTCTTTCTCGAGATCTTCGGCACTAATATCCTTATCTACAATACCAGTAGCTTTTAGCGCATCGCCTATACTTTTCGTGAACTTTGCAACGTTCGCTTCTGGTAAATCAACAACTTCGCCTTCTTTTGCACCTTTAATTTTCAAACCTTTTACGATGCCAGCATTGAGAGAAAGCTGGTCTTTCATAGATTCCTTCTCATCCTTCTCAAATTTATCAATAAATGCATTTATCTTATCAACCTGGCCCTGTACATCACCCTTAGTCATCACAAGAGGCTCTGTACCAGTATACTCTAGCCCACTCACTGCATCTTCAATTGCCTCGATAACTTCAGCAGCACGATCTTTTTCGACCTTACCTACTTGCATATGGCGCTTTGCTTCTGCCAAAATGTTAGCAATACCTTCGACATTATCTTTTTCTGGAGCAAGCTCGCTGGCGATACGCGCAACAATTCCTACTGCCTGATCGTCAATCGCTTTAGTAGCTGCCTCAACGCGCTTACCTACTGCAGCAGCATTCACTTTGTCTATGTATTCCTTCGTAATCCCGTCCACTTCTGCTTCGGTCAAGACAACCTTCGCAGCATCAAAACCTTTGAAATGCGGGCGCAAGGCGGACTTAATTGGATGTTTCAAACCAGCCTCATCTAATGCTGCTTTACCATCATTAACAAGATCCACATTAAGAGCTGCTAATGCAGTTTTTTCTGCCACAAGGTCTTTTGCAATCTTCTGGGCTGCGTTATTTAAATTATATGTTTGGTCAACCATGTTGAGCCTCTTTCGTTTTGTTCGCTATATCTAAGTTTTACAGAAGTTATGTTACTGTTTGATGAACGAAATATGACAGTTGGGTTACGGTGCGCTTTTTTCGTCCGCTAACGGGTGATATTGCTCGACTAGCGCCTTCATTTGCTCTGGTTTTAGGTGGGTATAGATCTCGGTTGTGGTGATATCTGCATGGCCTAAAAGCTGCTGTATTAGGCGTAAATCCGCGCCTCCGGCCAATAGATGGGTCGCAAAACTATGACGCAATACGTGCGGCGACACCTTCGATGCATCCAAACCGGCCTTACCGGCCATTTTTTTCAGTGAAATAGCAAAGTTTTGTCTTGTGAGGTGCCCGTCCTTACTGGTGGAGGGGAATAAGTAAGGCGACTTCATCTGTTTGCGCACCTCTAAATAGGCCTGTAATGCGTCTAAGGCCTGCACATTGACTGGGACCAAGCGTTCCTTATTACCCTTACCCATGACCTGCAATAGCGGTTCACCGGAATTAATCATCTGCTCCACCGCCGATAATTTGATCGTCACAAGCTCTGTCACACGCAGCCCTGTCGCATGCAGTAAGGCAATCAATGCATAGAGACGGATCGAAGCAGCCGAGCGATCTTCTGCCACGGCATCCAGTAATGCTCGCACTTGTGAGGCGGAAAGGAATTTAGGCAAGGGCTTCGGCTGTTTTGGCAAAGGAATGGCCATCGCAGGATTATCGGCGCGAATATTCTCTTCCTGCAAAAACCCAAAGAACTGCCGATAGGTCGAAATCTTACGGGCGATCGTGCGCGGCGAGAATTCTGGATGAAAACCACTGACAATTTTCTCCACCGCTTTAGCGCTGCCTCGTTCTAAGGGTGAAGAAAGCGCCTCTTCCAAGGCAATAAGATCGCGCTTATACGCAGCAAGGGTATTAGCAGAGGCCGCGCGCTCAGCTGCCATCATCTGGAGGAAATCATCAATAAAGCGTGAGTAGCGACTCACTTTCCAAGGGCTTCTTGCGCAATCGCGGCTGCATCATGATTAAGCCCTAGGGATTTCAACTCCCCCACCAAGAAGTTTAAATCGCCCACAGTATAGCGCGAGAGCTCATCCGTCATCGGGCGGAGCAAAAGGAATAATGCCTCTAAGCGCTGCTCATTATCCTGCATCTTCGTGGCCATTTCTTGCCAAATCACCGAAAGCTCGTTGAGCTCGGCACGGTAACTGCGCGCAAGCAGCGCCTCCTCCATTTCAATCGAGATGGGTTTTCCCCAAGCACGGCGCATTGCCGCCGCCATGAGAGCGCGCCTTACGTCAGACATCGCCGCATCGCCGCTCAAACGCATGAAAGCGAGTGGGACATCCGGAGAGTTATCTTTCGGCGCTGCAACGCTATCCACATTAAGGTTTTGGACTTTCACTTGCTTGGCAAGTTCGCCCTTTAGCTTACCATTCAGCGCCACAAGAGCGAGCGTCTCTATAGATAGCCCCTCTAGCTCTTCGGGTAGTTTCTGCGCAAGGCTGACCCATGCAAGTTCTTCGCGCTCCAATGATTGCACGTCTACTTCCAGCGACTTTTTATCGATAATCGCTTGAATAATTTGAGTAAATGACTCCGATGCGTGATTCTGTTCACGTAAGAGTTCGACACTCAACTGCGCTTTAGACGTTTCGGCAGCTAGCGTATAACACAAGACCTGAAAGCGCTGCCAGAATGCTTCGGGCTTATCAGCTTGTTGAGCATCTGCCTGCTGGCAGACTGCTTCATTCGAATCCGCGCTCAAGATTTTCAACAGATACAGCTGTTTGCGCAACGCATCGGAAGCAATACTCTCAGGTACATTCTCTAACAGTTTCGTAGCGAGTACGGCCTGCCCCATCTTCAACAACGCATTCACGCGGGCCATTAACACGGCCTCGCTAAAGTCACTACGCGCAGTTTCCATCACCAACACGCGCGTCCGTACGTTACGGATCGCCGGGCTTTCCACTGCTTCAGGTATCTGCGCTAGGAGGGGTAACACCTGCTTTTCATCAATCCCCTGCCACAAACTATACGGCACCCCGAGCCGACTCGCGGACCAAAGGCCTAAACCACCACTTTTCGGCGCTTCAAACTCTGCAATTTCAATACCGGGTTCATTGGCCATCAACTCCACTTCTTCTTCCGGAGTAATGTCATCGCCTTCTTCTGCAATGGTCTCGTCGGCCAACTCCGCCGGAGGCTCCGACAAGTCAACTTCTTGCGCCAAGACAGAAGATGACACGAAGATAAATGCGAGAAGCGCTAGGCTATTTCGTAAATACGCGTTCATGAGGGATTTCTTTTACCACTTCTGCCTGTTGAGGTTCTGGCTGAAACATCATCAGCCACATTAAAAATGCCGCTATGATTACCATGATAATCAAAAAAAATACTGCTACTCGTTTGTTCTCTGCCATCACTTTATTGCAATTATTTCGTTCTTTGTTAGTTTCTGTGTTCAGACAGATAGTTAGTGGTACTCGACGCAAATGGCAAGCCTATCCAAACCAATTGTTCTCATCGGCTTGATGGGAGCGGGAAAATCGACTATCGGTGCTCGCCTAGGGCAAGCGCTGAAGCTGCCTTTTGTCGATTCGGATAGCGAAATTGAAGAATCTGCCGGGTGCTCAATTTCCGATCTTTTTGCCATCTATGATGAAGAAGTCTTCCGTGATTTGGAAAAACGCGTCATTAAACGCTTACTCGGCACCCACAATCAGATCCTCGCAACGGGTGGCGGTGCCTATATGCAACCCCCTATTCGTGAGATGATTGCAAAGAAGGCTTTCACTATCTGGCTTCGCGCTGATCTAGACGTCTTACTCGAACGCGTGAACCGTCGCGATACCCGCCCCTTACTCGCCAAAGGTAACAAGCAGAAGATCCTCTCAAAGCTGATCAAGGAGCGCTATCCTATCTATGAAAAGGCTGACATGATTGTTGATAGTGGCACAGGCGCGCATGAGAATGTGGTTAAAACCATCGTCAAACGCCTCAAGAAAGAACAACCGGGCCTATTTATATGAAAATTGCTCTACCCGATGGGCGCAGCTATCCGATCCATATCGGCCAAGGTTTACTCGCCAAAGCCGGTGAACTGATCGATGCACCACGCACGATCATCATTACCGATGAGAATGTCGCGCCGCATTGGCTTGACCGTCTGACGGAGAATCTAAATATTGGCTTTGACGTGATCGTGCTGCCAGCAGGTGAAGCGACCAAGTCGTTTAATTTACTGGAACAGCTCCTCAATGAACTGCTTGGCTTAAAGCCCGACCGCAAGACTCTCCTTATTGCCCTTGGCGGCGGCGTGGTGGGTGATATTACCGGCTTTGCAGCGAGCATCTTATTGCGCGGCGTACCATTCGTCCAAATCCCCACCACCCTACTATCGCAAGTGGATAGCTCGGTTGGTGGCAAAACGGGCATTAACAGTGAGTATGGCAAAAACCTAATTGGTAGCTTCTATCAGCCCCAAGCCGTGATCATTGATCCAGACACGCTCTCTACCTTGCCTGATCGTGAATTACGCGCTGGCTTTGGGGAAGTGATCAAAGCTGCTTGTATTCACAGCGAAACCTTCTTCGCATGGTTAGAAAAGAACCACCTTGCTATATTAAACAGAGATACTGCGGCCCTCACCCACACCATTACACAGTCAGTGCAAATCAAAGCGACTATTGTCGAACAGGATGAACGCGAGGCAGGGGTGCGAGCCTTACTCAATCTAGGCCATACATTCGGCCATGCGCTAGAAGTCGAGCTCGCCTACGATGGAACCTTAGTGCATGGCGAAGCGGTGGCCATTGGTATGGCCATGGCATTTACCTATTGTGCGAACCAAGGCATCTGTTCTGAAGTAGATGCAAAACGAGTCATCGCCCTTATTGAAAGCTCTGACCTGCCTGTCACCGCCCATGATTGGCCCACAGCCGAGACGCTACTGGCGCACATGCAGCAGGATAAAAAGGCAGAAAATGGTGAGTTAACGTTGGTTCTCGCCCGCACTATCGGCGATTGTTTTATCGAGAAGCAGGTTGATTGTGCCAGCATGGTTGATTTTTTACGCAAATACGGGCAAAATTAGAACGTAACGTCAATGGACTTAGAAACTAGCTTACATTTATTAGCCATCTTTGTGCTGATCCTCTGCTCTGGATTTTTCTCCGGGTCAGAAACCGGTTTAACCGCCGTTTCGCGTGCGCGAATTTTCCAACTAATGAAAGAGAATAACCGACGCGCCAAATTAGTCGGTAAATTACGCCAGGAGAAAGAATCCCTGATTGGCGCGATCTTACTCGGCAATAATCTCGTCAATATCCTAGCTTCTGCCCTTGCCACCAGCCTGGCGATCTCGCTTTGGGGAGAAGTCGGTGTTGTTTATGCAACGATCGCTATGACCTCACTGGTGCTTGTCTTTGCCGAGGTGCTTCCTAAAACCTTTGCCATTAAACGCTCGGAACAAGTCTCCTTAGCTGTTGCTCCGGTCATTGCAATTTGCGTGACACTTTTCTCTCCCGTTACCTTAGCTGTGAAATGGTTTATCACGCAGATATTTGCTCTCTTTGGCATTGATGTGTGTGAAGAAAACGCCCTAATGCCCGCGACGGACCTCCTGCGCGGCACGATTGAGATGCATCACCGCGAAGGCCAGATGGAAAAACAAGATCGTGATATGCTGGACAGTATCCTTGAGCTTAAGGAAATCGAAGTTGAAGAAGTGATGGTTCACCGCAAGCAGGTAGAAGGACTTGATATTGCAGAGGAGGTTTCAACAATCATTGATACGGCCATCAATTCGCCGCATAGCCGCCTACCCGTTTATGAAGGCGAATATACAAATGTCGTAGGCATCTTACATTTGAAGACGCTTCTACGCCTTATTCATAAACGTGGGAGAGCCAATATTACGCGCAAAGACATTCGTAGCATCCTACTGAAGCCATGGTTTATCCCTTCCACAACAAGCCTAAAAGAACAACTCTACGCTTTCCGTCAGAAACGTCAGCATTTCGCGCTCGTGGTCGATGAATATGGTGATCTCCAAGGTATTGTGACACTCGAAGATGTGATCGAGGAAATCGTCGGCGAGATCGATGATGAATATGATACGATTGACCTTAGCGGTATTGTCGAGCTCTCGTCTGACACATGGATGGTTGAGGGAAATACCGGTATCCGCGACCTTAACCGCCACCTTGATTGGGAGTTACCCGACGAGGATGCCAATACGATCGCGGGCCTTGTTTTGCAAGAAGCCCGCGATATTCCGACGAAGGGCGAAGTGTTTGAGACAGCTGGCTGTCGTTTTATTGTCGAAGCTTGTACGCCAACACAAATTACACGCGTGCGTATTGAAAAGCTCGAAACACCCCCTGAGGGTGACGAGTAAGATCATGCCTAAAGGAACCGAGTTTAACGGCGAAGCTATCATTGAATTCATTCACCAAGGTCGCTATGTGAAGGTGACAGCCATTGACCCTGTCACAGGGATTGAGGCGAGTATTGTCGGCGACCCTAAGGCGCCAGAGCAGACGCTGCAAGAGCTTGCCATTAAGAGGCTTGCTTACGTTATCAAGAAGCGTTCAAACACTTAGAGCACGACTCCCCTCACTTCTTTCCTCAGCCCTTTATTTCTCTTACCAATATAGCATAAAAAAAGCGGGTAAATCCAAAAGAACCCACCCGCTTGATTAGATCAACTAAGCTATTGCTAACTAGTCTTTCATATTATTGAGCTTCACCTTACCCGCTTTCAAGCGCGCGCGGTACTCTTTCACTTCTTTGCTCAACACACCAGATAGCAAGTACATACCAATCAGGTTCGGTACAGACATCGCTAGGAGCGCTAGGTCAGAGAAGTTCACAATCAAGTTGAAGCCTTCATTCGCCGCATCTTGCATTGCGCCACCAAAGAATACAGCCGCACAGAAGAGCACATGATAAAGACGAATCTTTCCGCTACCAAACAGGTAGTTCCACGCACGTTCACCATAGTAACTCCATGTCAACATCGTAGAGAAGGCAAAGAGCGATACTGCGATGGAAAGTACAACCGGGAACCAGTCAATCACGGTTGCGAAAGATTGGCTCGTTAGGATAACACCATCTGCCGTACCATCTTGGTAAACGCCAGTGACGGTAATCACCAAACCGGTCATCAAACAAATCACCATCGTATCGATGAACGGCTCGAGAATCGCAACCGAACCCACTTGCACAGGCTCGTTACATTTCGTTGCCGCCATCACGATCGGTGCAGAACCCACACCGGCTTCGTTCGAGAAGGCCGCACGACGGAAGCCCATAATCATCGCTCCAAAGATACCACCTGCTGCCGATTCCATGCTGAATGCCAGATCCATAATCAACGCTAGAGCGGCTGGAACTTTATCTGCATTCACAATAAGCACGACCATCGCGGCTGAAAGGTAGATCAATGCCATTAACGGAACAATCGCTTCTGCAACGGATGCAATACGCGATACACCACCGATAAGCACAATACCCACCGCTACCGCCATGACGAGTGAAATCACCCAATCCATATCCGTTAGTGAGAAAGTATGCGTAAGGGAGGCAACCATTTGGTTCGCTTGGAACATGTTACCACCACCAAACGCACCACAGAGACAAAGAAACGCAAACAATACGGCAAGATACTTACCAAGTTTCGCCATTCCAAGTTCTTTCAAACCATCACGTAAGTAATAGAACGCACCACCGGAAACCGCACCATTCTCATCGACTCGACGGTATTTATGGCCCAAGGTTACTTCAGCAAATTTCGTCGACATGCCGAGAAAACCTGCGACCATCATCCAAAAGATAGCACCCGGGCCACCCATGGTAACCGCAACCGCTACACCAGCAATGTTACCCAAACCAACCGTACCTGAAACCGCAGCTGCAAGAGATTGGAAGGGAGTCACTTGTCCTACATCTTCTTTACGAAGATATTTGTTGGTTACCACAGCGAGGCCGTGACCGAACATACGCAAGTTAATGAGAGATAAACGGAAGGTGAAGAACGCACCTCCAAGAATGAGCCAGAACACTACGAAAGGGAAACCACGTTGCACGACTTCACAATCTTCATCCACTTCAGGGAAACCAATGGTTTCAGGGAAGAGCTCGTAGAATAAAACCGTGTCCATCACATCGATCACAGCGCCGAAGCCTGTTTTAAAACCGCGAACAAGCGCGAGCTCTTCTGTGTTATGCTTTGCAGCTTCTATCAGATCATCGGCTATTTCAGCTTCACCTGGAGGCGCCTCAGCCGCATATACAATGAGATTAGCCTTACAAAGCTGCACTTGCTCATCTAACGTTTGTGCCGAAGCCGCAAACGGTACTGAGAGCAGCATAACCATTGATAAAACAACGAAAATTCTAGAAAAAGAGGTCATATTTAATTACCCTGATATTTTTGTATTATTTCAAAACCTTCTATCAGGGATGTAAGAAACTGCAAGCTATGATTCCGATTACGCTCGCCAAAACCCTTTCATTTGTCTATAAGAGCTGCATGGAAAATGATACTGACCGCGGCAAAGCTCTCCGCACTAAAAATTGGATATTACTCGCCCTTCTCTTAGGTTTTATGCTGCTTCTTTACTCGATGAGCTTCATTAAATTCGGTGAAACGGTGGCTCGAGCGACTTGAAGTAAACATGAGCGCTCCTAAAAATAAAAACAATTCTCTGGTTTTGAGTCTTGTTGCCATCGTTGTGGGCATGACAATGCTGAGTTACGCTTCGGTACCGCTTTATCGCCTCTTCTGCCAGGTCACCGGTTATGGTGGCACCACCACCGAAGTCACGCTAGCCGATATCCCTACAAAACCATCCGATCACGAAATCACGGTTCGCTTTAATGCTATCACCTTTGACGGGCTGCCTTGGAAGTTTGAAACAAAGCAAAACTCCATCCCTATGAAAGTCGGCGAACATAAACTCGCTTTTTTCAAGGCAACCAACTTAAGCGACCAACCGACGACCGGAATGGCGACTTATAATGTGACCCCCCATAAAATGGGCGAATATTTCGCTAAAATTCAATGCTTTTGCTTTGATGAACAAACACTTGCACCCGGTGAGTCCATGGATATGCCTGTGTCATTTTACATAGACCCAGACATGCTAAATGACGATGATGCGCAAAATGTTACCACAATCACCTTGTCTTACACATTTTTTCCGGTAAAAAATGCCAATACACAAACTTCTAATGAAGGCTCATGAATCATGGCTGAAAAACCTGCACATCCCTATCACCTCGTAGACCCGAGCCCATGGCCGTTTGTCGGCGCAATGAGCTTACTCGCATTCACACTTGGCATGGCGATGGCGATGCATGATGTCGTTTTTGGTAAAGCCCTTGCCATTCTTGGCTTACTCGGTGTGTTTTACACCATGTATGGCTGGTGGCGTGATGTTGTTGAGGAATCTACGAAAGATCCCGTTCACACGGCACCGGTACAGCTCGGCTTACGCGCAGGTATGGCGCTCTTCATTACGTCTGAAGTCATGTTCTTTGCGGCCTTCTTCTGGGCATTCTTCAATGCTAGCATGTATCCTGTCCTTCCTTTGGAAGATGTCTGGACGATGGCAGAAGGCATTTGGCCGCCTAAAGGTATCGAAACCTTCGACGCATTTAGCCTCCCGTTCCTAAACACCCTGATCCTCCTTCTTTCAGGCTGCACGGCGACTTGGGCACATCATGCATTGCTAGATGATGACCGCGACGGCTTGATTAAAGGCCTTAGCTGGACCGTATTCCTCGGAGGAAGCTTTACCCTGCTGCAGGCGTATGAATATTCTCACGCAGCCTTTGGCTTTACAGATGGCATTTATGCCAGCACCTTCTACATGGCGACTGGCTTCCACGGCTTGCACGTACTTATCGGAACGATCTTCCTTGCCGTGTGCTTGGTTCGTGCCCGCAAAGGTCAGCTAACGAAGAAGAACCATCTCGGTTTTGAATTTGCGGCTTGGTATTGGCACTTTGTCGATGTCGTATGGTTGTTCCTGTTCATCTTTGTTTACTGGTGGGGTGGTTGATCCACTGCCCACATTGCAAGCAAGGCTCTGTCTTTTCGGGTTTTCTAAGCGTACATAAGCACTGCCCTGAATGCGAGTATGAGCTAGATAAGCACGAAACCGCCGATGGCCCCGCCTTCTTAGTGATGACCATTATGGGATTTCTGATTTGCGGATTAGCTGCTTGGGTTGAACTAAAATACGAACCGGCTTACTGGATACATGCCGTACTCTGGGTTCCGGCCATCTGTATTGGCTCGCCCTTTATGCTGCGCTATCTCAAAGGCTGGCTGATCAATTATCAATATACCCTGACAAATGAGGATTAAATGCTGAAACGTCTTATTCCCTGGATCTTTATTGCCGGTACGGTTGGTGTGTTGGTTGGGCTTGGCAGCTGGCAAATGCAGCGCCTTGCATGGAAAGATCAGCTGCTTGCACAATATGAAACCGGCAAGACCTTGCCCGCGCTTGAACTAAGCGCCATCGCTTCACAAGATTTGAATAACAATGCCTACCGCCACCTAAAATTCAGCGGTAAGTTTATGCATGATAAAGAGGTGCATTTAGGTGGCCGTCGCTGGCACGGCAAAACCGGATACCAAGTGCTCACCCCAATGAAGATGAAGGATGGTCGAATCTTTCTCGTCAATCGTGGCTGGATTCCGTTTGAACTGAAAGATCAGGAAAAGCGCGCTGATTCTATCGCCCAATCGCACGCGAGCCTGACGGCTGTGCTGCGCATCCCGAAACAAGCACAACTTTTCACGCCGGAGAATCATCCAAAAAAGAACTTTTGGTTCACGGTGGATGTGCCCGCGATCACTGAATTTACTGGCGTCACACCTGAACCCGTGATGCTAGAAGTCATCGAAGCCGAACCCGATATTAACGCCTTTCCTATTCCTTCTGATGGCGTGCGTGTTTTCCGCAACGATCATCTCGGCTATGCCCTCACCTGGTATGCATTAGCCCTCGGCGCCCTCATCATGTTCTGGGCCCGAGTTCTACGCCAACCCAAAAATTAGACAAAAAAGAACAGCAGCACACTGCGTGCATGCTGCTGTCTTTTAATAATCGAAAAAACCTACCTCGTCGACTTTGTCTTCACAAAAGTCCTCTTTTGTTTTTTCGTGAGAATCTTCGGCTTTTGTTTACCAAGCTTTTTGGCTTTAGCTTTTAGAATCTCTTCCGTGTTTTTCTTTTTCTTCTCTTCTTTCTTTTTACCAGTTTTGATTGGCGTAGTATAAAGGTATTAAAGATTTTTTGATCACAAACTCATCACACTAACGCGTAATCTGTAGTGAATTGTCGGCGTGAATAATAGGATCACAAACAATCTAGGTTATAAATAAATAAAATAATAAATATAAAATACAGATTACGAAATACCTGATGAATATACGGACAGAGCCTCGATGAGTAAAGTTACAGTTCTGTGACAACTTTATTAACAAGCAGGCTTGCCGTAAGCTCAAAACTCGCTATTCTAATTCTCCGCTCACATAACAATAAGAAGAACGCATATAGTGGAAGCTCTCCCGCAACTCGTTGATACGGATAATAACTCAGAGGCTTTGTCTCGTGAGGCGCCGCATAATATTGAAGCGGAACAGGCACTGCTTGGCGCTATTTTGCAAAATAACGAAGCGTTGCATCATGTGGTTGATTCGCTGCAATCGGAGCATTTCTATCAGCCGCTGCATCAAAAGATCTTTCACAGTATCAGCCTGCATCACGAAAAAGGTATGATTGCCAATGCGGTCACGCTCAAACACGGCTTCGTACAGGAAGACGGCAATGCCGGGGAATATCTTGGGCAACTCGCCGTCTCTGCGGTGTCGATCATCAATGTGAAAGAATATAGCCAGCTGGTGCTCGACCTTGCCAAGAAACGGGAGCTGATCAGTATCGGCACTGATGTCGTCAATGAAGCTTACGTGGCCGACGATGAGCGCACGGCAACCGAACATATTGAAGAGGCGGAGCAACGCCTTTACAGCCTAGCCTCTGAAGGTATCGCCAATAAATCATTCGCGCCGGTCAGTGGTGCGGTGAAAGATGCGGTAGCAAGTGCTGAACGCGCCTTTAAACATAGTGGCGAAACCGTTGGTTTACCAACAGGCTTGAGTGGTTTAAATAAACTGCTCGGCGGCTTCCAAAATTCTGATTTGATTATTCTGGCCGGTCGTCCTTCGATGGGTAAAACCGCCCTCGCCCTTTCGATGGCGCATCATGTGGCGAAACATTTTGAGCATCAACATAATGCCAGCGGTAGCACAGCGAAAATGCCATCGGTCGGGTTCTTCTCATTAGAGATGTCATCGGAGCAATTAGCTGGACGCTTACTTTCGAGTGACTCTGGCATCAACGCCTCCGACATTCGCCGCGGTACCTTCGACCAAGACCAATTCGGAACGATGGTCGAAAGCAGCCATAACATCGCACGCTTGCCGCTCTTTATTGATGATACGCCAGCCGTCAGTATTTCTTCCATGCGCGCCCGCGCTCGGCGCTTGAAGCGGATGCATAACCTTTCCCTCTTAGTGGTCGATTATTTGCAGCTTATGCGCGGCTCGGCAAAATCCGGGGATAACCGTGTGCAGGAAGTGTCTGAAATTACGATGGGTTTAAAATCTATCGCCAAGGAATTGAATATCCCCGTGATCGCGCTTTCACAGCTTTCGCGTCAGGTTGAAAACCGTGATGATAAACGCCCACAACTGGCTGACCTTCGCGAATCCGGCTCGATTGAGCAAGATGCGGATATCGTGATGTTTGTGTATCGTGAGGAATATTACCTCATGCGCACCATGCCGCGTGAAGAAGAAGTCGATAAGTTTATGGCATGGCAAGAAGAGATGGATAAGATCCATGGCTTGGCCGAAGTGATCGTTTCGAAAAACAGACATGGTGGCATTCAGAACATCACCTGTGCCTTTCAGGCCGAGATGGCACGTTTTTCTGACCTCGAAAAAGACAATTACTAACGATTCCCTTGTAAAACTCTCTTGAAACTCCAATAAGTTAGGAAACTTTAGGAGATTTGAATATGAGTATGATGAAAGAATTTAAAGACTTTGCCATAAAAGGCAATGTTGTCGATATGGCTGTTGGTATCATTATTGGTGCCGCTTTTGGTAAGATCGTATCCGCCTTTGTAAATGGTGTGATTATGCCGCCACTAGGCCTAATGATGGGTGGCGTTAACTTCGCAGACCTTAAACATGTGATTCAAGAAGCAAATGGCGATGTCGTTGAAGTTGCAATTAAATATGGTGAGTTTGTTCAAACCGTTATCGACTTCGCTATCGTTGCACTGGCTGTTTTCATGGCAGTTAAAGTGATTAACGGCATGAAGAAAAAAGAAGAAGCGGCTCCTGCGAAACCTGCTGCGAAGCCGGCCCAAGAAGTTCTTCTTGAAGAAATTCGCGACGCTTTGAAAAAAGCTCCTGCGAAGCCAGCTGCGGCGAAAAAGCCTGCTGCAAAACGTGCTCCTGCAAAGAAAGCACCGGCGAAGAAAAAGTAAGCTATTCTTACTTGATTAAAACGTAAAAAGGCGGTCTTTATAGGGCCGCCTTTTTTACACCTAAATAGAGAGAACTAAAATGGATCAAATGAACGAATGGATTGCACAAATCGATACTGAATTTTTAGTCGGTTATGCTATTGAATATGGAACAGCGATTATTAGCGCGATTCTGATTTTTTTAATTGGTAAAGTAATTGCACGAAGTATCAGCAACCTCATTCGCAAAGTGCTGGAAAAAAACAAACTCGACTCCACGATTGTCTCTTTCCTTTCCAACATTATTTATTACATCTTATTTGGTATCGTTATTATCTCGGCTATTGGTGCCTTGGGAGTCGAAACTACCTCACTAGCCGCTGTTATTGCAGCCGCAGGCCTCGCCATCGGCTTAGCACTGCAAGGTTCGCTTTCTAACTTTGCAGCCGGCGTAATGATCATTATGTTCCGCCCTTTCCGCAACGGCCATTATATCGATGTTGCCGGCGTGGCTGGCACGGTGGAGGAAGTCAATATCTTCACCACCCATCTCGTCACCGTTGATAACTGCTCTGTCATTATTCCCAATGGCACTATTATTTCAGGCAATATCACGAACTACTCACAGAAGAAAAAACGTCGTGTCGATTTGGTGATTGGCGTCGCTTATCACGAGAACCTCTCTCACGTAAAGGAAGTACTCAAAGATATCGTCACCTCGCAAGATAAAATTCTTGCAGAACCTGCTTACAACCTTGCCGTTTCTGAATTGGCAGATAGCAGCGTGAACCTTATTTTACGCCCATGGGTGAAGTCTGAGGATTATTTCGAAGTGAAGTTTGAATTGACCGAAGCCATTAAAAATCGCTTTGATGAAGAAGGCATTTCCATCCCATTCCCACAGCGCGATGTGCATATGTTAGCGGCTCCCGCACCTAAAGTGACAACACCAAAAAAGGTAACTACTAAAAAAACTCCGGCAAAAAAAGCAACGACGACTAAGAGGAAGTCTGCCTAAGAATGGATTCTGGTTCTACTACTTTAGAAGTCGACCTAGGCGCCATTTTGCGCAATTGGAAGCTTTTAAACCAAACTCATGGAAATCATGATTGCGCAGCTGTGGTCAAAGCCAATGCATACGGCTTGGGAATGGAAGAAATTGCCGCTACCTTGGCCGATGCGGGCTGCCCGCATTTCTTCGTTGCCACCTTAGACGAGGCGATCGAATTACGTGAAGTACTAACCAGCCAATTTATTTATGTTTTGGCAGGAGTTCAGGGCGGTGAAGTCGAAGGGTTCCTCGATTATAACATCATTCCCGTGCTCAATTCGATGCCGCAATTTGAACGTTGGGAGGCAGTGGCTAAAGACACCAAAGCTGCCGCCTCCGTTCTGCATATCGACACGGGTATGAACCGCTTAGGGATCTCAGTGGATGAGGCTGAAAAGCTCGCCATGGAAGAGGAGCGCCTGCATGCTGCGCAAATTCGGTTTATCATGAGCCACTTAGCGTGCGCGAGCCATACTGATTCCGAATTCAACAAGCAACAACTGGAGCGCTTCAGTCATATTCGCCGCTGCTTCCCGAACCTACCTGCTAGCTTATCCAACTCTGCTGGCGTCTTTTTAGGGTCAAACTTTCATCATGACCTCGCCCGCCCAGGTTGCGCGCTTTATGGTATCAACCCATTCACAGATCGCCCTAATCCGGTCGAACCGGTAGTCACGCTTACCGCCCCTATTCTACAACTCCGCACGACGACGGCAGAGAGTGAGCCGGTAGGCTATGGGGGGGATGCCACGGTCCCCAAAGGCACCCGCGTTGCGACCGTCGGAATAGGTTATGGCGATGGCTTGCACCGCATTCTTTCCGGTAGCAACCTGCACGGCTACATTGGCGAGCATGCCGCACCGATTATCGGGCGAATCTCGATGGATCTCATCACGTTAGATGTGACTCATATTCCGCGTGATGCCTTAAGCGAAGGCACCAGTGTTGAGCTCCTCAACGCCAAGCAAGATGTGAATGCCATGGCCGATGCAGCACAGACCATCGGCTATGAAATTCTCACCAGTATTTCACCACGCGTAAAAAGACATTATCATGGCTATGGACAGAGCAATTAGTTCTGTTAAAACAAACTCCTCTATGAACCCATTCATCCCCATTGGCTCGATTGCCCTCAGTTTCTTTGAAGTCGTTGGACGCTTGAGTCTCTTCGCTGGGCGCGGTATGCTTGCAGGCGTTCGTGGCCCTTGGTATTGGCGCCAAATTTGGCGGATGATGGTCGAGATCGGTTTTTACTCGCTACCAGTCATTGGCCTTACCGCTATCTTCACAGGTGCAGTACTTGCCTTGCAAAGCTATTCTGGCTTCTCTCGCTTTTCCGCAGAGAGTTCAATCGCAACGGTTGTTGTACTGTCTATCACGCGTGAATTAGGCCCTGTATTGGCAGGTTTAATGGTTGCAGGACGTATCGGCGCCTCCTTCGCTGCGGAGATTGGCACGATGCGTGTCACCGAACAAATTGACGCACTCGAAACGCTTTCGACCAGCCCACATGCTTACCTGGTATTCCCGCGCTTAATCGCAGGGGTGCTTATGCTACCCCTACTCGTATTGGTCGCTGATATTATTGGTGTCTATGGCGGTTATCTCGTCAGTGTCCATAAGCTTGGCTTTGCGCCGGGGCCATATCTCAACAGTACGTTCGAGTTTTTGGAAGCACCTGATGTAATTTCTGGCTTAGTCAAAGCCTCCGTCTTTGGTTTCATTATCTCGCTCATGGGCTGCTATCATGGCTTCTTCTCAGGCCGTGGCGCACAAGGAGTGGGGATTGCCACGACCAATGCCGTGGTCTCTGCTTCCGTGCTTATTCTACTCTCCAACTATATTGTGACGGAGCTATTCTTCGCATGAGTGAAACGCCTAAAATTCAAATCACCGATCTCCATAAATCATTTGCTAGCAAGCAAGTCCTTAGGGGTATTGACCTTGAAGTCGCCAAGGGTGAATCACTAGTTATTATCGGGGGATCCGGTTCAGGAAAGTCCGTTCTCTTAAAGAACGTACTCGGCCTGATGCCCCCAACGAGCGGCACTATTTTGGTGGATGGCGAATCTCCGCATAACATGAGCAACCGTAAACGTATGCGTTACATGAGTAAATTCGGCATGCTCTTCCAAGGCGGCGCACTATTTGATTCCATCCCCGTTTGGCAAAACATCACCTTCGCGCCTTTCTTTAATGGTGGAATGGATAAGGACACGGCTTACAAACTGGCCGTTGAAAAGCTAGAACAAGTGGGCTTAAGCGAACGTGAAGCGGATGCATTTCCAGCCGAACTCTCAGGCGGGATGCAAAAACGTGTTGCCCTCGCCCGTGCGATTTGCGGCGATCCTGAAATTATCTTCTTCGATGAGCCCACCACTGGTCTTGATCCAATCATGGCCGATGTGATTAACGATCTTATCGTCAAATGTACGAAGGAGCTTGGCTCTACCACCATGACGATCACGCATGATATGCAATCTGCCGTGAAAATCGCCGATAAAGTGGCGATGCTTTATCAAGGGGAGATCATCTGGCAAGGCAAAGCGAAGGAAGTTTACGCTAGTAAGAACCCTTACGTAGATCAGTTCGTGCACGGCCGTGCAGATGGCCCAATTACGGATGATAATGCTAAAGCTGGCATAGGCGATGTAGAAACCGTTAAAAATGAACCCGCGGATAAAGAAGAAGCCTAAGCTTCTATCATCACGTCTTCCAACATCAAACTGACCGAAACTCGGCCTCTCCATTCTTCACGCTTCAAACGACCAATCAACGAGATGGTCTTACCTTTAGCTGCGATAAGCTGTTGGCCTAATTGTTCTTTCGCCGTGCCGAAGCTCATCACTTTTAAGCTCAAGGTAGAGCGCCCCACATTGGATTGTGGCTCTGCTACCATTAGGCGCAAATGCTCTTCGGTTTTGCCAATCACATCGGCTTTTACGAGCTGCACGCCATCCATACGAAAACGTGGAGCCGCATTACCAGCGCCGAAAGGGCCAACTTTTTCCATCAACTCGCAGAAATCTATCGAGGCTGCCGTCAGCGGAATAAGCGCGCTATATTCACGTACATAATGTTGCTGATACTCTGCGACAGCCGGTGCTAGGCGTGCGCGGGCAAAGGCAATAAACTCATCACGCTTTTCAGCCGAGACGGAAAACCCAGCCGCCATCGCATGCCCGCCGCCTGCCTCTAGCAAGCCGGCTTGCCGTGCGGCGATCACCATCTGCCCCATATCCACACCACTGACCGAACGAGCAGAGGCTTTGCCCATACCCGTGTCATTCAAAGCAATGACCGCGGTTGGTAGTCCGAATTTTTCTTTCAAACGCCCTGCAACAATGCCGATCACGCCTTCATGCCAATGTTCTGCCACGGCAAAGAGCATACTATTTTCGCCTGCGGCTAGCTGCGCTTCGGCTTGTGTCATAGCCTCTTCTTGTACTTGAGATTCAATAGCCCGCCGCTCTTTATTATAGTGATCGAGCTGCTCTGCCATCTCATGGGCTGTGCTGAAATCATCTTCGGTCAGCAAACGCACACCCAGATCAGCCTGCCCCACACGCCCACCAGCATTAATGCGCGGGCCAATCACGAAACCCAGATGGTAAGGCGATGGCGCATCCTCCACACCACCGACCGAGAGCAAGCAACTAATGCCCGCATTATGCTTTTGTGCCATAATTTTGAGACCTTGCGTCACAAAGGCGCGATTAAGCCCAACCAACGGCACCACATCGCAGACCGTACCGAGCGCGACAATATCTAGCAAGGCCTTCAGATCAGGCTCTTGTTTCCCTGTAAAGAAACCCGCCTCGCGTAAATGCTTATTCAGCGCCACGAGTGCGAGGAACGTCACGCCAACAGCCGCGAGATAAGTGTACTCGGTCGTTTCATCAAACCGGTTCGGGTTCACGACGGCCACTGACTTAGGCAATTCTAGCTCGCCTTGATGGTGATCTAATACAATGACCTCAAAACCTTTTGTCGCAGCTTCGGCCAATACACTATGCGCTAGTGCGCCCGTATCTACCGTAACAATCAAATTCGCGCCCTGCTCTTTCAGACGTTCAAACCCGTAGAGATTAGGGCCATAGCCCTCTTTTTGACGATCAGGGATATGCACGGCGGCTTCAGCGCCGCATGCACGCAAGTATCGTAGCAAAATGGCCGAGGATGTCGCGCCATCCACATCATAATCACCAAAAACGCCGATCATCTCACCCGCTTGTACCGCAGCGGCTAAACGAGTGACCGCTTGCGCCATGCCTTTAAAATGCATCGGATCTGGTAGCAATTCGCGCAGTGACGGCGCTAGATAACTCTCTAGATCGTCCAGCAGAACGCCACGCTGTTCGCATAGACGGCCAATACTTTCAGCAATACCATAACGCTGAGCGGCAGCGAGAGCATAGGATTCGTCGCTCGGACGAAGCTGCCATTGCGTACCGCTAAGCCAGTTTTCACTCATCGAAATGTTCAATACGGATGAGATGGATTTTCTCCACCACTGAATCTAGCGCGTTAATCGCATCAACGGCTTTGCGTAAATGTGACTCTTGCGTTTGATGGGTCGTGATCACGAGATGAACGGCCTGTTCTGGCTGGCGAGACTTCTGCAAAAAAGAACAAAGCGAGATATCATTATCGGAGAATATCTGTGTGACTTGGCTGAGCACTCCCGGTTGATCTAATACAGAAAGACGCAGGTAATACGCACTTTTCAGCTCATCCATTGGCGTGAATTCGACATCAGCCAATTTAGAGAGTGGCAGCGTATAAACAGGGTAATTTACCCCCCGCGCAATATCCATGATATCCGCAATCACAGAGGAAGCTGTTGGCCCGCCGCCTGCCCCACGTCCTTCGAGCGTTGACCGACCGACGGAGTCGCCCTCAATCACGATCGCATTATACACGTCATCCACGCCGATCGGTGATGATGCCGAAAGCATGCAGGGGTGCACGCGTTGCTCCACACGGCCATCTTCTGTGCGGCGCGCGATACCGAGCAGCTTGATGTTATAACCGAGCTCTTGCGCGAACTTCATATCTTGTTTGGCGATATGACGAATGCCTTCAATATGCACCTTGTCAAAATCGGGCTTGCAGCCAAAGGCGAGCGCCGTGAGAATCGACAATTTATGCGCCGCATCAATGCCATCAATATCGAAAGACGGGTCCGCTTCGGCGTAACCTAACCGGCTTGCTTCAGCCAGAGCATCTTCAAATTCAGAACCTTCATTTTGCATATGAGTGAGGATAAAATTGGACGTTCCATTTAGAATTCCCACAACCTTTTCAATGTGGTTAGCTGCCAGACCTTCACGTAATGCTTTAACGATAGGAATCCCCCCCGCAACCGCTGCTTCATAGGCTAAAGTCACGCCATTTGCTTCGGCCAATTCGGCTAGAGCGAGGCCATGCTCTGCCAATAAAGCTTTATTTGCCGTGACAACAGGCTTGCCCGCAGACAGCGCAATCTCAACAATCTCTTTAGCAATTCCTTCCGAACCACCAATCGCTTCAACCACTAAATCCACATCATTGGCTGTTGCGACTTCGCGGGCATCATCCACCCACTCTATCCCCTCAATCGGGAAATCACGATCCTTATACGGATCCCGCGCAGAAACACGCGTCACTTTGATATCACGACCTGCACGGCCAGCAATAAGCTCCGCCTGCTCGATCAAAATTTTCGCCACGCCGGAGCCAACGACTCCGAGACCTGCAATACCTACTTTTAATGGTTCACTCATGAGACATCCTTATATTTTGCAATTAGCGCTTCTGCATCTTGGGCCAGCATCTGGCGGATATTGCGTGTTGCTTGGCGCAGGCGTTGTTTATTTTCCACCATGCCGATACGCACATGGCCATCGCCATATTCGCCGAAGCCAATACCGGGTGCGACCGCCACCTCGGCTTCTTTGAGCATAATTTTTGCAAATTCCATGGAGCCTATACGCTCGTAGGCTTTCGGAAGTTTTGCCCAGATGAACATGGTTGCTTCAGGGATATCAACATCCCAGCCGCCGCGCGCAAGGCCTTCCACCAGCACATCACGGCGTTCTTTATAAATGCCACGCACCTCTTCCACGCAATCTTGCGGGCCATTAAGGGCGGCCGTCGCAGCCACCTGAATCGGCGTAAAAGCACCGTAATCGAGATAGGATTTAATCTTGGTCAGCGCGCCGATAAGCTTCTTGTTACCCACGGCAAAGCCGATACGCCAGCCGGCCATCGAGTATGTTTTACTGCATGAGGTGAACTCAACGGCGATATCACGCGCACCTTTTACCTGTAGAATCGAGGGCGGCGGCGTATCGCCAAAATAGATCTCTGCATAAGCCAGATCCGAGAGAATATAGATACCGTGATGACGACAAATATCGACAATCTCCTCATAGAACTCCAGATCCACGACTTCTGCCGTTGGATTACAAGGGTAATTGAGAATCAGCGCTTTTGGCGTGGGGGACGTATGTTTAATCGCATCTTTTAGCTTTTCAATCAGCGGCTGATCATCGGTTTTTGGCACATGGCGGATACTCCCGCCGGCAATGATGAAACCATAAGGATGGATCGGATAACTCGGATTTGGCACGAGCATCGTATCGCCCGCGCCGGTAATCGCGGAGGCTAGGTTCGCCAGTCCTTCTTTGGAACCAATGGTGACTACCACTTCAGATTCCGGGTCGAGCTCTACCCCAAAACGGCGTTCGTAATAAGCCGCTTGCGCCTTACGCAATCCAAGAATACCACGCGAAGTCGAATACCCATGCGCACGTGGATTCGCGGCCACTTCGGTAAGTTTGGCGATAATATGCGGCGCCGGCGGCATGTCGGGGTTCCCCATGCCGAGGTCGATAATATCCTTACCTGCTGCGCGATCCTCCGCTTTCATACGGTTGACTTCAGCAAAGACATAGGGCGGTAAACGCCCGATACGCGGGAATTCTTCTGACATAATTCTGTTGTGCTAGTTTAGGTTAAAAGATGCAAGCTTATTGATAGCCACCGTCGCCATAATACACGCCAGAAGCGGCATTCGGGTTCGGTAACATCGACTCGCGCGATAACATTGGCGGCTCTTCTAACGCGCGACGAATCGGCGCATTCGCTGTTTCGCCATAATATTGACTTGAAACAGGGCTAATCATGCCGCCCGCACGTTGTCCAAAACCATTGGTAAAGGCTGCGCCTTGTCCGGCTGCATCAAAATTAGGAGAAAATTTCGGATTTTGTCCCTGAACTTGCCCTTGCGGCATACCCTCTCCACCGTAATAAAAGTTATTATATTGTGGCTCCATCGTTTCAACCGCGTAAGGATCGCGTGCAGGATGGTTTGCCGCGTGGTTTGCTGTCATGGGTTGATAGAATGAAGGCTCTTGCGGCATCACCGGCACAGGCTGCGCCTGATAACGACCATAGACCGCATCCATGCCGTAACCCGCACTGTAAGTGCCCGGTGCACTTACAGGAAGCTGACCACCATAGACGTCGCCTACCGGTGCAGCAGGCGCATACCATTGCTGCCCTCCAGCACCCATCACCGCCGCTTGCGAATGCGGCTGGGCGCTATCTTGCGCATAATAATCCGTCGCACTCACCGTTCGTGCAAGACCGGTTGAACCGGTATTATGGTAACTGCCCGGCGCGTAAGCATAAGGCATATCATAAGCCGATTGCTGCATTGCGGCGGGCTGCTGCCCTTGCATATAAGATTGCGCCTCAGGCTGCTGCGGCGCAGGTTGCGGCTGATAGCTCTGCGGGCTCGCACTGTAAGGCGTTGGCGTTACCGGATAATCTGCTGGAATTTGCGGCGCCATTTGCTGTGTCGGTGGCTGCATCTGCATCATGGGTTGTGGCTGCATCTGCATCATAGGCTGCTGCGGCACCTGCATCATCGGTTGTGGCTGCATCTGCATCATGGGTGGACGCTGCTGCATCGCCTGTTGCTGATTTTGACCCTGCATGCTTCGCTGTTTTTGTAATTCGGCACCATTCATTTGCGGCATACGCTTTGCCCCGAGCATGGCCTGCCCTACCGGTGCGGTGCGTATTTCGCCATAACCAAGCTTATTACAGGCCGAAAGACCTACGCACGCAGCGACGCTCAACATCAAGAGAGACTTTAGAGAATATGCCATGACGATACCCTGTTTTGTTCTTATTTTTTGTATTCTTTTTGCTCTTTCGCGCTATTTTTACCGCAGCAACAAAGGGAAATGCATAAACTTACAATTTATGGTAGTCTCTTCAGCGTCACGGTGTAAATACGCCACAGAAACATAATCCAATGACAATGAAACGCAATGAGAAATTCGATGAAAAATGATGATGGTTACAATAATGAAGCTTTCTTGCGCAACATGGAGAAAGCCACGCAGTTATGGCCGCAGGTTTTAGAGAAATTTTCTTCTTTCACTTCCGACAGCAAACAAACGAATGACCCTTTATCGCAAGAGGTCACTCAAGCTTTTTTAGCATTTCAAAACAGCCTCTTACAGCAATCCCCCGATGAACTAGCCAAAGCAGGATTTGAGTGGTGGACAGAGTCGCTTACCCTTGGTCAAAAACAGTTTCAGCAGTTTCTCTCTCCTTCTGAAAAAGCCTCTAATGAAGTCGAAAAAGACCGCCGCTTTCGTAGTGACTTATGGAGCGCTAACCCCTTCTATGAAAACCTAAAAGAGCAGTATAAACTCACCTCGAAACTCATTGATAGTACGCTCGATAAAGCCAATGATAATTTGGATGATCGCAGTGCTCACCTCGTTGAATTTTACGGAAAACAATGGCGTGATGCCTTATCGCCGAGCAACTATCCGTGGACAAACCCTGAAGTGCTTAATCACGCGATAGAGACCAATGGCGAAAGCATTATTGATGGCTTAGAAAACTTGATGCACGACCTTGAACAAGGTCGCATTACCATGACACCTAAAGACGCCTTCACACTCGGCAAAGATATCGCCACCACCCCCGGAAAGGTGGTGTATGAAAATGAACTCATGCAGCTAATTCAGTATGAAGCGGCGACCGATAAAGTACAAAAAACGCCCCTACTCATTACCCCCGCATGGATCAATAAATACTATATCCTCGACCTACAGCCTGAGAATTCATTGGTAAAGTGGCTCACGGATCAAGGCTTTACCGTCTTTATGATATCGTGGGTGAACCCCGATAAAGAGCATCAGAATATTGACTTCGATGACTACCTAATGCTGGGTGCGTGGGAAGCCGTACAAACAGTGCTCAAGCTGACGGGCGCAAAGAAGCTCCATATTACCGGCTATTGCTTAGGCGGAACCCTTACGAGCTGTCTGCTCGCATGGCTAGAAGCAAAGGGTAAAGCCGATTGCATCGCCTCGGCCACCTTCCTCACCACCATGGTCGATTTTGAAAAAGCGGGCGATCTCAAAATTTTCACAGAAGAATCGCAACTTCACGCACTAGAAGAAAGATTAGAAGAGCGCGGCTACCTTGAAGGTAACGAGATGGCGGCCATCTTTAACGCACTACGCCCACAAGACCTCATCTGGTCGTTTGTGGTCAGTAATTACCTGATGGGTAAAACGCCGCTCTCTTTCGACCTCCTCTATTGGAATGGCGATGTGACAGGCATGCCAGCTAAGATGCATTTATTCTACCTACGTGAAATGTATCTCAATAACAGCCTCGCTCAAAACAAGCTCACTCTATCAGGCGAAAAAATCGAACCCAGCTGTATCAAAACGCCAAGCTACATGATTTCCGCACAGGATGACCATATCGCGCCGTGGCGCGCAACCTATGCCAGCACACAGCTCTATAAAGGCGAGACACGCTTTATACTTTCAGGTTCCGGCCATATTGGCGGCGTCGTCAATCCACCTTATAAAAAGAAATATGGATGGCGTAGTGCTGATAGCCTACCTGCTGAAGCAAGTGAGTGGCTCGAAAAGAGCGTGCAGCATGAAGGTTCATGGTGGGACGATTGGGCCGATTGGTTACGCTCGCAAAGTGATGAGAGCATTCCAGCGCGGCAAATTAAAGAATCTCTTGAGGATGCACCTGGAAGCTACGTAAAGGTGCGTGTTTAACTACATTCCCGGTTGCTTGGGCCCATCGCGCCCGGCTTTGCGAGCACTTTCATAATCTCTCCACGCGGTAGATTCTACTTCTGCCGCTTCGGGAACATTATCTGTTTGGCCAGAGCCAACAAACTGCTTCACACTATTGAGGGCTTTAGTCCCTGTTTGCGTCACGTTATTCAGCGCTCTCGTTCCGCTTCTTTTCATATTATTTTGAACGGTTCTGGCTTTCTCCTTCACCTGAGCCACGCCATCATCCCATTGCTGCTTATAACTGACATCCGCATAGGCGCCTGAACGTTTTCCGTGTACCGCAAACACCAGTTCACGCGCATTCATGCGGTCTTCGTTAATCGCCGTAGTAATCTCATCTAGCTTGATACGCTCACCAAATTGCAGTGCTACGCGCTGTTGATCCACCGGGCTTAACTGTGCAAGTGGTGCACCAAAGTTCTGCTGAATCAGATCCCCCATTTGAGGGTTGGCCGCAATATAAGCTTCAAGCACCTGGGCGTGGGTTAGCTGCTTACCCTTAGTGCGCTGCCATTCGAGAGATTTAACCAGTTCAACCGTTGTTGGTGTATCAATCTTATAGTGCTTTTCGGCAGCAATTTTGACTATTGGACGAGCAATTTGAAACGAAACTAGCCCAGTGATAGCGGCTGCTATTTTGGTTCCAGCACCAACCGCGACAACGGCCGCTCCCACAGGTGCAGCCACTGACGCTATCACCATCGCCGCAGCAGCAAAACCAAACACACCAGCAGCTAGCCAAATACCCGTACTGACATTGCGTTTTGTTTTTTCCCTATCTAGCTGTTCCTTGATACTTGGGTTTTGAGTTGCCAAATTTTCTAAATCATCAACGCTTACTGAATGACCGTCTTTTTGGAACACAGCGGAGAGCTCCTTGCGATACATTCCGGCAAGCTGCTCCTTATTGTGCTCATAATCTTTTTGGTTCAGATAGGCCTGAAGACCGATCCCGGTCCCCACACCCAGCAAGCCACTTGCGTAGAACACTCCCGCACCACCCGACATCCCAGCCGTAGCAGCTCCGGCTGCAGTCATCAAGCGCAGCATTAAGCGAGCGGCCATACCACCAGCATAGCGCTTTCCACGGCTTAACTGATAAGCCGCTTCGTCTACTGCATGTTGAGCACTATAAACCATTGTTTCTCCATGAGGCGTAATGCCCCACTCTTATTCTACCGAAAAAGAGTGCAAAGAAATGTTAAGGTTGTGTGAATTTGGAAATTCACTATTGATACAAATCAATAAGTTAGCAATTATTCATTTGGCGTAACGAACACTTTATTGCGCCCCTGCTCTTTGGCTTGGTAAAGCGCAGTATCCGCGCGTTTCAGCAATTCTGCCCCCGTATCTCCCATCGGATTGAGGGTACTCACGCCAATACTCGCTGTTTTATTGATCTGCCCAACCTCATGTGTGATGGTAAAAGGCGTTCGCTCAATACCTGCTCTGGTACGCTCCGCAGCCTCGATAGCATCTTGTAATTTAGCGCCCGGCATAAGAATCACAAACTCTTCTCCGCCGAAACGAGCGGCTAAATCTGAAGTACGCACTTCAGCACTAATCAACTTAGCAAGTTGTTGTAAAACCTGATCTCCACAATCGTGACCATAATCATCATTCACGAGCTTAAAATGATCCATATCCATAATCATCAAGGATAATGGCTTATAGCTAGCCAATGAACTGCGCACCATATTTTCCAAGTGGGCATCCAAATAGTTACGATTATGTAGGCCAGTTAGACCATCCGTAATCGCCATGGAAATACTTTCCTGATAATTCGATTTTAGCGCCTCTTGGTAGCGCTTGCGGCGCACTTGTGTACGAATACGGGCGCGTAATTCACTTGGATCAGCCGGTACAACCAGATAATCATTCACCCCCATATCAAGCCCTTTAAGCACGATATGCTGTTCAAATTCATCCACCAAAATCACGATTGGAACGTGACGCAATGCCTCTTGGCTCTTAAATTGCGTCGCCAAACGCAAACCATCCACCTCTTCCAACATCGTTGAAATCACGATCACATCGAAATTCCCACCCAGCGCTACATTATGCGAATGTTCAGGTTCATTGACGCTATCGACGTCGTAATCAGTCGATAGGTTTTCACGGATACGCTTGATTTGCGCCAAATCATCATCAATCAATAACACGCGCGCGCCAGTTACATCGGAAAGCAAGGCATCACTAGGATTCTTAACTCCCATCTGTGTGCCTGTTTGATCACGTAAACGTAATTCATCCACCAACATTTTAGTCCGCACGAGAGACTTTAAACGCGCCATCAGTGCGACATCATTGATCGGCTTTGTCAGGAAGTCATCCGCGCCGGATTCCAGCCCTTTGACGCGATCATGAACTTCGTTCAGCGCCGTGACCATCACGACGGGAATATGAGAAGTTTCACTATCTGCTTTCAGTTTTTGGCAGCATTCAAAGCCGTCCATACCCGGCATCATCACATCGAGGAGGATTAAATCGGGTTTTTGCTCTTTTGCTTGTTCAATCGCTTTAAAGCCATCTTCGGCCGTGATCACGTCATAATACTCAGCCATCAGTTTGACTTCGAGCAACTTTACATTGGCAGGGACATCATCAACAACGAGTATTTTAGCACTCATTTATTACGCCGCCGCATCCAAGAATTGCTTCACTGTCTCTAGGAAACTCGTGATGGAAATAGGTTTAGAAATGTAGGCCTCGCACCCTGCACGTAAGATTTTCTCTTCATCATCTTTCATCGCAAACGCCGTCACCGCAATGATCGGAATATCTGCAACAGAGGGTTCCGCTTTGATACGACGCGTGACATCCAAACCAGAGATTTCTGGTAGCTGGATATCCATCAAAATCAAGTCCGGCATTTCGCGCTTGGCTAAATCGAGAGCATTAAGCCCTTCCTTAGTTTCAACCGTGATGTAACCATTCGCTTCCAGCAAATCGCGGAAGAGCTTTAGGTTAAGATCGTTATCTTCAATAATCAGTATTTTTTTGGCCATAGTTCCTGTCCTTTTAGGGCAGTCATTAATCTGCACCATAAATGTTAATATAGTGTTTACAACCCCTGCTTTTAAGAGGGATTCGGACAATCAGGTTGTTTCTCGGGTGCCGCTGCATCAAAAGCGAGGTGCTGCAACGCATATTCATACACGGCCATAAGCCGCGGATAGGCTGACATATCCACCTTAAACCGCAGCGCGTTGTATATTTGTGGCACTAAACAAATATCTGCATGGCTTGGCGTGTTTCCGAAGCAAAATTCCCCGCTTTGACCTTCCAACATGCCTTCACACACCAAAAATCCTTTATGCATCCAATGATGCATCCATTGCATCTTCTGCGAATCTTCTAGCGATAACTCACCCACCAGATATTTCAAAACACGCAAATTATTGATCGGATGCATTTCCGACGATATCACATTCGCAAAGGCGCGAACCTTCGCTCGCAACACATAATCAGCAAATAATAGTGGCGTATCAGGATAGTTTTCTTCCAACCATTCGAGCATCGCTGCCGATTGCGTTAGAATCGTCCCATCTTCCAGCTCGAAAGCCGGAACTGCGCCGGCGGGGTTCACCGCCTTATAGGCATCCCCATGCTGCTCGCCTTTAAGCAGATTCACAAATACCGTCTCTTGCGGGACAATATTTTTCAAATTCAACGCAATACGTAACCGATAAGCCGTCGAAGAACGAAAATAGGAGTAGAATTTCTTAATAGATTGACTCACCTATCTCCCAACCTTTTCAAGACCTTGACCGGCTTTCTTAATGTCCGTCCCGATACCCTGAACCGTATTGCAGGCAGAGAGTAAAAAGAGAGAAAGAACCAAGCCAATAATTATTCTATGCATCATCATTACCCTTTATATTCAACCACTTTTTGTTCGATCGACCCGAAGATTGTTTTACCTTCTTCGTCAAACATTTCGATTTTCACATGATCACCAAAGCTCATAAACGGCGTCGTCATTTCGCCATTTTCGATTTTCTCAATCATACGGCGCTCTGCCAAACATGAAGAACCGGTTGAGCGATCCACATTTGAAACCGTACCGGAACCAATCAATGTACCCGCTCCCAAATGGCGCGTTTTTGCGGCATGAGCGATCAACTCGCCAAAGTGGAAGGTCATATCGACCCCCGCATTCGGGCGACCAAATTCTTTGTCGTTAAGTGTCGTCACCAATGGCAAATGCACTTTTCCGTCTTTCCATACCGAGCCAAGAACATCCGGCGTCACCGCGATTGGCGAGAAGGCACAAGCCGGCTTACTATGGAAGAAACCGAAGCCTTTTCCGAGTTCACCCGGAATCAAATTACGCAGTGATACATCATTGACGAGCATAATAAGGCGGACATGTTGCAACGCATCCGTCGCACTCACACCCATTGGAACATCACCCGTTACAACCGTAATTTCACTTTCAAAATCAATACCATGACCTTCGCTCACCGCTTCGATATCGTCACGAGGACCAACAAACTGATCGGAGCCGCCTTGATACATGAGAGGATCTGTCCAGAAGCTTTCTGGCATCTCAGCACCACGCGCTTTACGCACAAGCTCAACGTGATTCACATAAGCCGAACCATCGGCCCACTGGAATGCACGCGGCAGTGGGGAATGCATCTTTGCCGGATCAAATTCTATCACGTCAGCATCCAATTCGCCGGCGCAAAGCTTATCGCACACTTCTTGAAGCTGTGGCGCAACTTCGTCCCAATCATCCATCGCTTCTTGCATCGTATAAGCGATATCTGTCACCGTCACACATTTACTGTGGCACTTACTGATCACAACCAACACACCATCGCGTGAACCGTCTTCTTTTAATGTTCCGAGTCTCATGAGAATTCCTCTGTTTGAATATAGATTAGATATTAGCCTTTTATCGTCTTTCGCTCGAAGGCAAAAGCAGAAATTTGGGCGGCGTAGGTTTCCTTAAAAGCATTGCGCATTTCATCCGCATAAGTCGCTTCATAAGAAGCGAAATTAGCTTCAGTGATTTGGTACGAAACCGTAAACACATCGCTTGCCTGCTGAATATTAGCCGTCACGAATAGCGCGTCACCACGAGCACCTTTCAGCGCCAGCATTTCCTGCACATGCAGCTTCAACCACTCACCATAAGGCGGAGTAACGGGCTGCAAGAGCGAGATTTTAACCTGATAAAGCACGTTTCTAGCCTTTCCAGCTATCAACATAGCCTTTCCACTCAGTATCGGCGATGCCATCATCCAGCTCGACTGCGTCACGCGTATCAATCATCACCGCCACCTCTTCCAACATCTTTGGAGGATCGGTCATTTTACGTGTTTTATCAGCTTCTGCAGCGATATTAAACGCTTTCGGGTGTGGACCGTGCGGGAAACCGCATGGATGGAAACTGAGCATGCCTGGGTGGATATTATCGCGACTGAAGAACTCGCCTTCGTGATAGAAGATGACCTCATCAAAATCGTTATTGGAGTGGTAGAAAGGCACTTTCAGCGCCCCGGGGTCCATCTCAGCCGGGCGTGGCGCAAAAGTGCAGACCACAAAGCGGCTCGTCATGAAGGTCGTATGCGCGCTTGGTGGCAAGTGATAACGATGGCTCATCAGCGGACGAATATCGCGCCAGTTGATTTTGACCGGCAAGTTATCACCATGCCAACTAACCACATCCAACGGATTAAACGGGAACGTCACCGTCGATAAACCACCGCGCGCTTTAATCACTACGTTCCATTCTTCAGAAGAGGACATTTGCGCTTTATAGGCATCGTCAATTTTAGGCACATCGAGCATCGCTTGATCGAAAATCGCATGCGGGCCGACCATGCCTTTATCCGGCAGTTGGAAATAGTCATTCGTGGCTTCCATCAACAGGATGGTCGCTTCACCCTTGCATTCCAAACGCCAGCGTAGCGCACGTGGTAGCACGATATAATCACCCGATTTAAAGGTCATATGACCAAAATCGCAGAATAGACTCCCTTCGCCGCTATGCACGAACAGCAGATCATCGCCATCGCCATTACAGGCAAGATGGTCCATCTTTCCACTCGTTTTCCAAATGCGGAAATCAAGCGTATGATTATGCATAATACGTTGTGCTTTCCAGGGAGTATTACTCACCCCTTCTAGCTTATTCAGATCAAAGGCTTGCGGACGCAACGGTCCTTCCCAATTGATCCAACCGGTTGGCGGATTGGCATGGCTTAAGTGAGAGCAAGGGCCGAAGAAGCCTTCTTTGCCAAACTCACGCTCATAGGTACCTTCCGGCAAATCGCAATGCGCTTGGCGTGCGGCATCGCCTTCAATACGGGGGAAACTAATGTGCTTTTTCATTATATCTACTCCTCATGTCGCCCCGTATTTATCACGAGGCTATTTCGGTAATTTAGGGACGAATGGAAGCACCCCGCCCGCAAAGGCGGGGCGACAATTAACCTGTTGCTTCGATAACGCCACGCTTGATTTGATCTTCTTCGATCGACTCAAACAAGGCTTGGAAGTTACCCTCACCAAAGCCCTCATTGCCTTTACGTTGAATCACTTCAAAGAATAGCGGCCCAATCACCGTATTAGTAAAGATTTGCAATAGCAGCTCTTCTTCATGCGTTTTATCAATACCTTCGCCGTCAATCAGGATACGGTTTTTGCGCATACGCTCGACATCATGGCCATGGTTAGGCACACGTGCATCAATACGGTCAAAGTAAGTATCTGGCGTATCCATGAACTCCATACCATCAGCACGCAAGCTTTCAACAGATTCAAAAATATCACGACTAGCAAGTGCGATATGCTGGATACCTTCACCATTATGCTCACGCAGATATTCTTCAATTTGCGACTTATCGTCAGAAGATTCGTTGATTGGAATACGAATCTTGCCATCAGGCGACGTCATCGCACGAGATTTCAAGCCTGTGACTTTACCGGCAATATCAAAATAGCGAATTTCGCGGAAGTTAAACAAATCCGTGTAGTAATTCGCCCATTTATCCATGTTACCTTGGCTTACATTATGCGTCAGGTGATCGATCTCATAAAGACCCGCACCTTTAGGGTGACGCTCAACGCCTGCGTGGAAGTCAAAATCTGTATCGTAAATTTCGCCCGCATCGCCGTAAGTATCCACCAGATACACCAAGCTTCCGCCGATTCCTTTAAGCGCTGGAATCGTTAATTCCAATGGGCCAGCATTGCTTTCAACAATCTCGTAGCCTTGCTCTTTTGCACGCGCCATTGCTTTTGGCACGTCCTTGATGCGGAATGCCATCGCGTTCGCTGACGGGCCATGCGTTTCGGTAAAATCACGCGGCTGACCATCAGTCTCTTTATTGAGAATGAAGTTGATGCCGCCTTGGCGCCATAGCGTCACGTTCTTAGCTTTGTGCTTAGCCACTTCGGTAAAGCCGAGGTCCGTGAATAGTTTTTCTAATTCTTCTGGGTTTTTGCTCGCATATTCTACGAATTCAAAGCCATCAGTTCCCATTGGGTTTTCAAATAAATCAGTCATGTTCAGTTCCTAAATATTGTTGCCATTACTTGGCAAATTAATCGATATAATGAGGCCGGTAGGCCAAGTGAGCCATCAGCCCACGAAGTGGCGCGCTATGTGAACGACAACAGTCGCGATAGCGGGCGCAAAACAATGCGTTATCGGTTGGTATTAGACCAGGGTAGGAGCGCGTTCCACGCAGAGTTTGAATGATGTTGCATGCAGGCTATATACACAAAATCTAGCCATCTGTCACGCTCAATCGTTACTGTCGACTGGTTTCTCCTCGCCTCTATTCGCACTTCTGATACTGCAAGACGCGCTCGCCTATTCGCAAAACTTAAACATTCTTTAAGCTCTCACCGCTAAACTAAGGGCTCAATCAAGGGATCTCATTTTATGTCAGTTATTCATACTTCCACCCGATCGACTCTAGGCTTAAGCCCTACCGCTGCTGATAGTGTCACCACGGCAATCCAGAACCTTAACATCGGCGGCGGAGCCTTGCTCCCCACCACCATTACCGATGGTACGGATGGCAATGATACCTTCACCGCTCCCTCTAATACCAATTATGTGTTCGCTTTTGGTGGAGATGACCTCATCGACAATACTGGCAGCAATGCACTTCTTTTTGGGGGCGCGGGTAGCGATACCTTTATCATCGCCAATAACACCCTCCTTTCAGGCTTCAAAGATGGCAGCATCTTAGATTTTGAGGTAGGTTTGGATAAAATTGATCTCTCCGCGTTTGAGATTGCCAGTTTTAGTGACCTGACCCTTTCACCCAATACGAGTGGCACGCTAGGCAACTTCACTCAAATCAGCAATGTGACAGCAAACCTTACATTGGAAGTTTCGGCCACAAGCGGTTTAGATAGCTTAACAGCTGACTCATTCACCTTTAGCCCCCTCACAACACCGGCGGAAGAAACGACCTCTGGCGGCGATGGAACCGATACTACCAGCACTGGCAGCAGCACAACAAGCACAGCAACATTGCCTGACTTCGTATTACCTACATTAGCCGCTGTTGCAGCGGCAGCGGGCGGCCTTACGCTTAGTGGGGACGGCTTAATCACCACCCTCACCGGCGGCACAGGCGGCGACCTTCTTCAAGGCGCAGCAGGGGCGATCGCAGAAACCCTACTCGGCGGCGATGGTATTGATAACATTCTCGGCGGTGAGGGTACCGACACTCTCTTTGGCGGCAGCACTCGCGTTGACCCAACCGATAGCGGTGATTTCCTCTATGGTGGCGCCGGTAACGATACGATTTTTGGCAATGGTGGCGATGATATTTTAATCGGCGGCACAGGCCTTAGCGATCTAACGGATGGCGACGACAGCCTCATTGGCGGCGCCGGAAATGACACCCTTATCGGTAATTCTGGTAACGATACCCTGTTCGGGCAAATCGGCAATGATACGCTCAATGGCGGCACTGGCGACGATATTTTCGTATTCGGCTATAGCACAGGTCAAGACCTCGTCGCAGGTTTTGAAGGCGCGGGCGCAGTCGGTGGAGACCAGTTACATATTCTGGCCAATCTCAATAATTCAGCCATTGATACTGCGGCAGAAGTGATTGCCGCCGCTAGCTTTGTCGATGGCGGCGCGATCATTAACCTCGGCTCAGGCAATAGTATCACCCTACTAGGCATTACAAGCCTGATCGAAAGCGATATTCAAATTATCAGCGACCTAGGAATCCCCACCTGAAAAACTAAAAGGGCTGCTTCCGTGTTTATATTTTTCAATATAAACACCAGAAACAGCCCTTTGGCAGTTTGGTAAGATGGGGTATTAGAGCCTCATCTGTTCGGCAATGCACTCACCGATCCTTCGTCCTGCCTCTTCGCAGCCTTCAGCTGAGAGGTGCCAGATATCTTTAGGCTTACCTTCAGGGTCGGCTTCTCTAGCGGTTTCGATACCGTCAGTATCTCCACCGTAATGGATATTACCATTCTCAGCGATCAACTCACGCTGAGCATCCCGCAACAATGCGGTGGCATGGTTCATCTTATTGATAAACTTCTGCGAGTATCCTCTGTTTACCATTCCTGTTGAATCGGGAAAACCCGTCAACACGATGAAATAGTCAATCGGCACACCCACCTCCTGCTCAACATAATCGAACAACGCCTTTGTTGCCCGCTTGTAGATGGCAACTGCTTCCATGATGTTGTCAGCGCGTAGAAAAGCTGAGATATCGCTTTCGCCTTGTAACCAAGGCACTTTGGGTAAAACCACTCCGCCCTTTTCTTCAAGGACGGTTTCGTACTGGAATTTAATAACTTTCGCCATTTTAATCCCTGCTACCCCAACTGTATCAGCCTTCGGGCGCCAGAAAATCTTTTCCGGACCTCTCTTGCCAGGCTGATCGCCATTAACAATGGCTCCACCTGTTGCTGGAGTAAGCATTTTCCGAGCTGCGTGATCTTTGAGCAACGCAACCGTTGGAAATCCGGTTAACTCTTCCACTACTCTTTCGATCTCCGTTCCCCCTGATTCTTTATCACCCTTTAGATTTTTCATCTGACCGGCTTTAGATTGACCAGATGGTGGAGTGATGCAGGTTGTATCCACCTGCGTTTGAAAATCTGTAGAATCCACTTGCCCTTGCAAGTTGACCACGAGGAAGCAGATAAATACTATCCCCATGGGTATTCTTAATAATCTCATTTTTTAGAGTTTAAGAAGTTAAATATACATCGCTTACGCAACATACCACTTCAAGATGAAGTGCTTTTATTATTTTAAACCATACAATATCTCCGCTTTTGGGGGAGAGAATTGACTTTGAAATTCAGACCTCAATCTCATTCAAGAGTAAGAGGGGTGTAGATGCGCATACCATTAGGTATAAAGGATCAAAATAAACTCGTGGCCTATGGCCGGGTTTACGCGCGTATTTCCCGCACAAACCTAGCAATAGAACCCATTCATTACAGTAGAATAAATATTAATATTTATTAATCTTTTGTGACGATTCGCTTATTTCGCTACAATTTAAGCGTCTTCTAACTCAGGAGCGGGAAGCATTGCGGATTGGAGTTTCTCCATCGCGCGGGTTTCAATTTGGCGAATGCGCTCGCGGC
Source organism: Rickettsiales bacterium (assembly GCA_029252805.1). NCBI lineage: Bacteria > Pseudomonadati > Pseudomonadota > Alphaproteobacteria > Rickettsiales > Rickettsiales bacterium. The sequence continues at coordinate 137,047 of JAQXAR010000015.1, read as the reverse complement.
TCACACCGTATTTTTGGCTCAATTCTTCCAATGTCACCACAGGCTCAGACAGTTTACGCAACGCAATAATATCCTGTTCACGTTCATTCAAATCAGCCATCGCTGTGCCCAATGCTTCATGACGGATGTTGCTTTGCTGAATTTGCGAGAGCGCATTTTCTTGCGTGATATCATCATCGGCGAGCAAGTTAATCCACTCATCTTCGCTCTCATGACCGATCTTTTTGTTCAGTGAGTGATCGCCGCCAACCATGCGCGCATTCATCGCATCAATGTCTTTGATCGGAACATTCAGCTCTTCGGAGATTTCTTTCAGCTGCTCTGGGGTGAGCGCATGATCTTCGTAAGCGCCTAAACGGGCTTTCATTTTCTTTAAGTTAAAGAATAACCGTTTTTGCGTCGCACTCGTGCCGACTTTCACAATCGACCAGCTTTTTAGCACATATTCTTGAATCGAGGCACGAATCCACCACATAGCGTAGGTGGAAAGACGGAAGCCCTTGTCCGGCTCGAATTTCTTTACGGCCTGCATGAGACCAATATTACCTTCGGAAATAATTTCTGCGAGGGACAGGCCATAACCGCGATAGCCAAAGGCGATTTTCGCGACAAGGCGCAAATGACTGGTGACAAGTTGCTGAGCCGCATCCGCATCCTCATGTTCTTTCCACCGCTTACCGAGCATATATTCCTGATCCGCTTCCAACATAGGAAAACGCTTAATCTGATCCAAATACCGGCGCAGACCGGATTCGGGTGATATTGCAGGTAAACTCATTGTAGCCATAATAATCTATCCTTCGTCAGCAAGAGAAAAATATTACAAAAATTCTTATTTTCAACCCTTGCCCCATAACTATAGGCAAAATCCCGTTAGTTTGCAAGAGTAAGCCGCTGCACTAATTCGGAAAACTCTTGACGATAGGCGGCTTTCAGCGTGATAAGCTCTTCTGTTTTAGGGTGTAAAAAGGCAATTCCCACCGCATGTAACATCTGCTTTTTATGCGGCGCGATGATCTGCTGCAACTCTTTATTCGCCAATTTACGTGCCCGCCCATAAGTCGGGTCTCCCACCAACGGATGCCCTAGATGCGACAGATGCACACGAATTTGATGCGTACGACCGCTTTCCAACTTACATTCAAACAAGCTTAATCCTCCCTCATATCGGTGGAGCACTTTGTAATGCGTACGCGCTTCTTTGCCGGTGCCCTTCTCCACCACCGCCATCTTTTTACGATCACGGCTGGAGCGGCCAATTGGTGCATCCACCACGCCGCTCATCGGCATCGGACAGCCATAGCAAAGCGCATGATAGGTCCGACTTAAGCTGCGATCCTTCAGCTGCGCCGCCAGATATTGGTGCGCCACATCATGCTTAGCCACAATAATCGCGCCACTCGTATCCTTATCTAACCGGTGCACAATGCCCGGACGCTGCACCCCGCCGATACCGGAAAGCGTATCGCCGCAATGCGCAAGCAAACCATGTACCAATGTCGCATTACGCTCGCCGGGTGCTGGATGCACCGTAAGCCCGGCAGGTTTATTGATAACAACCAGATCATCATCCTCAAACAGAATATCCAAATCCATTTCAACGGGAGACAAATCCATCTCCACCGGTTCAGGGATAATAAGCGTCAGCTCTTTATGCTGCGGGTTCAATTTTAATGATGCGTCCTTACAAATCTGACCATCAAGGGTGAGAGCTCCCTCACCTATCAAGCGCTGCACTTGGCTTCGCGATATTTCAGCAAGCTCGCCCGAGAGCCATTTATCAAGACGTTGACCATAGCCGGATTCAGAAATTTCAATTTTATGCATGCAGAACTCTTAAACAGTATGGACTATCCGCACAAGCTGAGATAGAAGCTATTTTATGCCACATCTATTAGTTGAATATTCAAAGAACCTGAGCACTCACGTTCACGAAAGTGAGCTTTTACAACAGCTCCACAAAACCATTGAGACATCAGGGATTTTTGACAAATCCTCTTTAAAATCAAGAAGTTTTGGTTATGATGAAGTCGTGATCACAGGCAATAATGAGAGCTTCTTGCATATTACGCTTTCCATGCTGGCTGGTCGCACGGTTGAAACACGCCGCGCCTTAGCACAGTCCATTTCCAGCATTACGAAGGCTCTCGTCCCTTTTACGGATAAAGTTTCTGTTGAAATTCGCGAAATGGATGCTGAAACTTATCAGAAGAGTTAATATATAAGTGCTGAAGCGCCGCGTAAGCGGGAGTCAGCTCTCACTCCATACAAGATCAGAAATCTGATGAGCCAGCCTTGCTGGCCTTGCCTCTAGCGTAGAATATATGTATAAAACCTTTTTTAAATTTTAGGATACGACCCATGCAACCACTTAAGTCATTAGAGGCGATTGCCGCCCCGCTGCCCATTTTGAATGTCGATACTGACATGATTATTCCCAAACAGTTTCTCAAAACGGTAAAACGCACTGGTTTGGGTATCAATCTATTTGACGAAATGCGCTTTGATAATGACGGTAACGAAGTGGCTGATTTCGTTTTAAATAACGAACCTTACCGCAATGCGGGTATTATCATCGGTGCGGATAACTTTGGTTGTGGTTCATCACGCGAACACGCGCCTTGGGCTTTGCTAGATTTCGGTATCAAATGCATTATCGCACCAGATTTCGCCGATATTTTCTACAATAATTGCTTCAAAAACGGTATGCTGCCGATGCGCTTACCGCAAGATCAGGTAGATACGTTGATGGCCTATGCAACGGAGCAAGAGAATCCTGTGATGAGTGTTGATATTGAAACTCAGGAAGTGATTGCCGGCAACCACCGCTTCTCTTTCGAGCTAGACCCCTTCCGCAAAAAATGCCTGATGGAAGGTCTTGATGATATCGGCCTAACGATGGAGAAAGTCTCTCACATCGCCACCTATGAAACGACTCGTAAACCTTGGTTAGCAGCATAATGACAAAACATATCCTCCTCCTGCCCGGTGATGGCATCGGCCCTGAAGTTTGCGCACAAGTTAGCAAATTGATTGATTGGCTCAACGCCAATACCGATAAACAATTCACGACGGAGACTAAGCTCGTCGGTGGCGCAGCCTATGATGATAGCGGCTCTCCGCTTCCGCAAGACACGCTTGATGCGGCCAAAGCAGCAGACGCTGTTTTGCTTGGCGCCGTTGGTGGCCCTAAATGGGAACCGCTACCGATTGCCGTTCGTCCTGAAAAAGGCCTCCTCGGTTTACGTAAAGAACTTGAACTTTTCGCCAACCTACGCCCTGCTATGTGCTTTGAAGCCTTAGCTGAAGCTTCTACACTCAAGCATGAGGTGATTAGCGGTCTTGATATTATGATCGTGCGCGAGCTAACAGGCGGTATCTATTTCGGCGAACCTCGCGGCGTAAAAACCCTCAATGACGGCCAACGCATGGGCTATAACACCTACACTTACACCACGAATGAAGTCCACCGTATCGGACGCGTCGCTTTTGACCTCGCGAAGAAACGTGATGGCCGTGTGTGCTCGGTCGATAAAGCCAACGTGCTCGAATGCACAGAAATGTGGCGCGAAGAAATGATCGAATTGCATAAATCCGAATATGCCGATCAAGAACTCAGCCATATGTATGTCGATAATGCCGCGATGCAGCTCGTGCGCAATCCTAAACAGTTTGATGTGATGGTCACCGGCAATATGTTCGGCGATATCTTATCGGATTGCGCGGCAATGCTCACGGGCTCACTTGGTATGCTGCCTTCTGCCTCTCTGGGTGCAGAAAAAGACGGAAAAACGCCCGGCATGTATGAACCTGTTCATGGCTCTGCACCGGATATTGCAGGCCAAAACCTTGCCAACCCAATTGCCACCATCCTAAGCTTCGCGATGATGCTTCGCTATAGCTTCGGCTATATGGCAGAAGCGGATGCGGTTGAAGCTGCTGTCGATAGCGCACTGGCTGATGGCTACCGCACCGGCGACATCATGCAAGATGGAATGCAGCCATTAGGCACCGAGGAAATGGGCGACACCATCCTCAAAGCCCTTGCCAACAAGCAACAGAAAGCCGCATAATCATGAAGGTTTTTCTTATCGCCATACTCGCTCTCTTTGCCTTTGGAGTGAATGCGCAGGAACGCCCCGCCCTACAGCAGCAGCTAATTCAGCAGCTCCAAGGCATGGATGCAGGCGACCTCAATAAGCAAATCGACCAGATGAAAAATTGCGCAACAATTGATCATACGAAATTGTCTGAACTTGAGCAAAAGGGCCAAAAGCTTCATCAACAGATTGCCCAACTTTGTGAGGCAGGGAAACGCGACAAAGCCCAAGCCCTCATGCGCAGCGAAGGAAAACGCTACATGAACGCCCCTATCATCCGCAAAGTCAAAAGCTGTTCACGCGCCGTTGCGGCCCAACTTAAAGCTGCCAATGCACTCGCATTGGACGACACCATCCACATTTGTGACCAATAGAAGAGAGAATTATGTCTTATAAAATTGCCGTCGTCGGCGCCACCGGTAACGTTGGCCGCGAAATCCTCAAAACGCTTGCCGAGCGCAACTTCCCGGCGAAGGAAGTGGTGGCGCTCGCTTCCTCTGCTTCTAAAGGAAAAGAAGTCAGCTACGGCGAGACTCAAATTCTCAAAGTGCAATCTCTTACAGATTATGATTTCTCTGATACAGATATCGCGCTTTTCTCTCCAGGCGGAAAAATCTCGGCTGAGCACGCCCCTCGCGCGGCAGCAGCGGGCTGTGTCGTGATCGATAACACCTCCCACTTCCGTATGGACGAAGATGTTCCACTTATCATACCTGAAGTAAATTCAACGGCGCTTAAAGGTTTCAGCAAACGTAATATCATTGCGAATCCGAATTGCTCGACCATTCAAATGCTGGTCGCCCTAAAGCCGTTGCATGATGTCGCGAAAATCAAACGTATCGTGGTCAGCACGTACCAATCGGTTTCCGGCGCAGGTAAAGGCGCGATGGACGAGCTCTACACACAAACCAAGAAAATCTATGTGCATGAGCAGCAAGATCCGGTGAATTTCACCAAGCGTATTGCCTTCAACACGATTCCTCATATCGATAGCTTCATGGATGATGGCTATACGAAAGAAGAGTGGAAAATGATTGTCGAAACCAAGAAAATCCTCGATCCAGATATTGAAGTTTCAGCGACGTGTGTGCGTGTGCCCGTATTTGTAGGTCACGGCGAATCTATCAATGTCGAATTTGAAAAACCCATCAGCGCTAAGGAAGCGCACGATATCCTATCCGAAGCCGATGGCATAATGCTGGTCGATCGCATGCAAGATGGCGGCTACGCAACGCAGCTTGATTGTGTTGGCGAAGATGCCGTATTTGTTTCCCGCCTGCGCGAAGATAAGAGCGTTAAGCACGGCCTCGCCCTGTGGGTCGTATCCGATAACCTCCGCAAAGGCGCAGCCCTCAACGCCGTGCAAATTGCCGAAGAACTCATCTTTAAATATCAATTGCAGCCACAAGCCGCTGCCTAATTCAGATGATTTTCACCCCGTCGCATGACGGGGTCCAGGGACAAATGGAGAGCCATAAAATTGCTTCTGGATGCCGTCATGCGACGGCATGACATTACTTATGGGCATTCCATTTTCCATGACATCTCAACATCACCACTCGCGAAAGTTGAAGTTACATTCGTTTATCCTAAAAACCTGACTTGTAACTTTGTTTGCCTTAGCTATGCTGCGCGGACAATGACAAAAACAACATCATCTCGCCCGCTTTCGCCGCATTTGCAGATTTACAAACCGCAAATGACTTCGATCCTTTCGATTTTTCACCGTATGACTGGCTTTGCGCTTAGTCTTGGTCTGTTGCCGCTTACCTGCTGGCTCTACCATGCGGCTTACAACCCCGCTGGATTGGATGGCTTTTACGACATGGCTGGTAGCGTTATCGGTATGTTATTCCTATTTGGCTGGAGCGTGGCATTTTATTACCACCTCGCTAACGGCATCCGCCATCTCATTTGGGATGCAGGCATGATGCTCGAAATTGAAGATGCTCAACGTGGCGGGTTCCTCGTACTGGGTGTGACCCTCGGCCTCACCGCTGCGACATGGATTTATGTCCTTATGGGAGGCACAGTATGAGCAACCTACGTTCTGATATCAAAAAAGCTCGCGGCTTAGGCTCGGCAAAGTCTGGCACTTCGCATTTTATTGCCGAACGCGCGACGGCACTGGCACTCATTCCCCTAGGCCTTTGGTTTGTGGTCAGCCTTATTTGCCTGGCGATGGGGCATGATAGTACGGCACTCAATATTTGGCTTAAATCGCCCTTTAACGCGGCTTTCTTAGCGCTCTTCATCATCTTTGGCTTCTGGCACTCTAAGCTGGGCATCCAAGTCGTGATTGAAGATTACGTGCATAAAGCTTTCTCACGCAACAGTTTGCTCATCCTTAGCAAAGCGCTGCATATTTTGTTTGGCCTGATCTGTTTGATGGCCGTAATTCAACTCCATTTCTTTAACGAAGTTCCGGTATGACCCTTCCCCAATCTTACGAAATTATTGATCACGATTTTGACGTTGTTGTCGTTGGCGCCGGTGGCGCTGGCTTACGTGCAACATTTGGCATGGCCAATGCGGGCCTCTCAACGGCATGTATCAGTAAAGTATTCCCCACGCGTAGCCACACGGTAGCGGCGCAAGGCGGAATATCCGCAGCGCTCGGCAATATGAGCAAAGATGATTGGCGCTGGCACTTTTACGATACGATCAAAGGCTCTGACTGGCTCGGCGACCAAGACGCGATCGAATATATGTGCAAAAACGCCATGGATTCTGTGATTGAGCTGGAACATTACGGCGTGCCCTTCTCGCGTACGGCTGAAGGTAAAATCTATCAACGTCCCTTCGGCGGAATGACGACGGAGTATGGCGAAGGCCCAGCAGCCGTTCGTACCTGCGCCGCAGCTGACCGCACCGGTCACGCAATCTTACACACGCTCTACCAACAAGCGCTTAAAAACCAAGCGCAGTTCTTCATCGAATATTTCGCGGTGGATTTATTGATGGATGATGATGGCTCATGCCGTGGCGTGATGGCGTGGAACCTTGATGACGGAACGCTGCATCGCTTTAACGCACAAATGGTCGTACTTGCAACCGGCGGCTATGGCCGCGCATGGTTCTCTTGCACGTCAGCTCACACTTGCACCGGTGACGGTGGCGGTATGGTGCTTCGCGCAGGAATGCCGCTACAAGATATGGAATTCGTTCAGTTCCACCCGACCGGAGTTTACGGCGCAGGTTGCCTGATTACCGAGGGTGCGCGTGGCGAAGGTGGCTACCTCACCAACTCCGAGGGCGAACGCTTTATGGAACGCTACGCCCCGTCTGCCAAAGATTTGGCAAGTCGTGATGTTGTCAGCCGTTCGATGACGATGGAAATTCAAGAAGGCCGCGGTGTCGGCCCGAAGAAAGATCACATCAACTTGCATCTAAACCACTTAGCACCTGAAGTGCTAGCAGCGCGTCTGCCGGGTATTTCGGAAACAGCCAAAGTATTCGCCGGTGTCGATGTGAACAAAGATCCAATCCCTGTTATCCCAACCGTGCATTACAATATGGGCGGTATTCCAACCAACATGCATGGCGAAGTTGTCACGAAGCAAAAAGGAAATGCCGAAGCGGTTGTTCCGGGCTTGATGGCGATTGGTGAGGCTGGATGTATCTCGGTTCATGGTGCGAACCGCCTTGGTTCAAACTCGCTACTTGATCTCGTTGTATTTGGTCGCGCAGCCGCAATACGTGCGAAAGAAATTATCAAACCCGGTGCTAAATTACCACCCGCACCCGCGCATGCGACGGATTATGTCCTGCAACGTTTTGATAAAATCCGTCATGCGGATGGCAAGCTTCGCACAGCAGAGATTCGCGATAGCATGCAACAAACCATGCAAAAACACGCCGCCGTCTTCCGTACCGAAGACACGATGGCCGAAGGTTCTCACAAGATTGCTGAAATCTGGCAGAGTTTTGATGACATCAATGTGTCTGATAAGAGCATGATTTGGAATTCTGATCTTGTCGAGGCGCTGGAGCTAGATAACCTACTCTCTCAAGCCGTGGTGACGATGGATTCTGCGCTTAACCGTAAAGAGAGCCGTGGCGCGCACGCTCGCGATGATTACCAAGATCGTGACGATGAGAATTGGCATAAGCACACATTGACTTGGCTTGATGGCAAAGGAAACGTGAAGATCGATTTCCGCCCTGTACATATGAACACCCTAACCGATGAAGTAGAGGTCGTTCCGCCGAAGAAACGGGTTTACTAATGCCTCGCTTTTCTCTCAGCATAGTCTTTCTAATGCTTGTCACTGCCTGTGCGCAGCCACGAACACTATTGCCTGAAATTAGCACTGCCGATATCGAAGCTGAAAAAGCCTATCAAGAAAAGTATCTCTACGAGAATGACTTTTCACATATTTACGACCGCCTGCCGACGAAGACGAAACTCGATCAACGTCTCTCTCGTATCGCTAAACGCGTGGGCCCTGCAGCAATCAAACTCTGCAACACATTGCGGAAACAAGAGACAATTGAGAAAGACCAGCGCTGCCTTTTTCACGTCGAACTTGGCGCCAGCAAAGATGATTCCATCAACGCTTATGCAGATGGCCATAAACTCGTCATCAGCCGTCGCTTAATGCAACTTGTCAAACGCGATGATCAGCTCGGCTTCATCATCGCCCACGAATTCGCGCATAGCATCATGGGGCATTTGGATGATCAGGAAACGAACATCATGGGTGGTACGATTTTGGGCTCCATTCTCGATGCCGCTACAGCAGGTGCAGGGATTAACACCAGCGGCGGCTTCGGACAAATCGGCGCTGAAATGAGCCTGCTCTCCTTCTCAGCAAATTATGAAAATGAGGCCGATTATGTTGGCCTCTATATCCTCAACCGCGCGGGCTATAAAATTGGCCAGGCCGGTGAAGTTTGGCGCTTGATGTCAGCCGTCAACCCTGATGCTATTTATACCGAAACCACCCACCCTACCTCGCCAGAACGCTTCGTGATGATGAAGAAAACAGTCGACGAAATTGAACAAAGGCGTAAAAGAGGGGAAGCGCTGCTCCCACGCATGAAAAATGATAAAGGCTCCGATAACTCATGAAACATTTAACCACACTCGCACTTGCGCTCTTACTGACCGCCTGTGCTTCCGCCACCTCCCAAACGCCCACCATCTCAAAAGCTGAGCTGGCGCGTGAACAAGCGGCGCAAAAACGCATTATCGATGCGGAAACACGCAACCCAACGCAGACCGCTACGAAAGCAACTGCAGCGATGCAAGCACGCCTAAAGCGCGTAGCTAAGCCGATCTTCAATGCCGGTAGCACCGTCTGCAGAGAGCTCGGCGCAAAAGCCTGCAACCTTCCCTTCCACTTAGAAGATAAAGAAACAGACGCCGTAAACGCCTATACCGATGGCAAAAAAATCGTGGTAACTCCCGCCATGATGGCCTTCGCTAAAACGGATAACCAACTCGCAACCGTGCTAAGCCACGAATACGCGCATGCGATTATGGCGCATCCAAGCAAAGCCGGGCAAAATGCGACCGTTGGCGGCCTACTCGGCCTTGCCGTCGATACATTGGCAAATTCACAAGGCATGAATACAAGCGGCATGTTTAGTAAACTTGGCGCACAAAGCGCGGTGATGAAATACAGCCAAGGCTTCGAGAAAGAAGCCGATTATATCGGTATGTATATCCTTAAACGTTCCGGTTTCAATATTGACCAAGCCGCTAATTTATGGCGCCGTATGGCTACATTAAACCCAAAAGGGATTTATGTTGGCAGCTCTCATCCAACGACTGCAGAGCGTTATCTATTACTCGGCAAGACCGCATCTGAGATAAAAACGAAACAAAAAAATGGTCAGACCCTTTTGCCTGATTTTAAACCTGAAGAAGGCTAAGATTTTAGTATAAAATTAACGCAACCCCCTCTAAAGTACCCCTTATGGCTGAATTTACACTCCCCACAAACTCCCGCCCCGTTGAAGGTGAATATTTTGAAGCGTCTCGCGAGGCGAAAAGAATCAAATTATTCCATATTTACCGCTGGAATCCTGATGATGTGGATGAAGATGGCGAACCGCTAAACCCACGAATCGACACGTACGAAGTCGATCTCGATGTATGTGGTCCCATGATTCTAGATGCCTTGATCTATATTAAAGATAAAGTGGACAGCACCCTAACCTTCCGCCGTTCTTGCCGTGAAGGTATCTGTGGTTCGTGTGCGATGAATATTGGCGGTACGAATACGCTCGCCTGCACAAAAGGCATTGATGAAATCGATGGCGATATCAAAGTCTATCCGCTGCCGCATATGCCTGTGGTGAAAGATCTGGTACCAGATCTCAAACATGTTTACGCGCAATATGAAAGCATCGAGCCGTGGATCAAAACACAAAGCCCTACCCCATCCGGCTCTGAGCGCCTACAATCTCCTGAAGACCGTGAAGCGTTAGATGGCATGTACGAATGTATCCTCTGCTTCTGCTGCTCAACCTCTTGCCCAAGCTACTGGTGGAATTCAGACCGTTACCTCGGCCCTGCAATCCTGCTTCAAGCTTATCGTTGGATCGCTGATAGCCGTGATGAGTTCACAGGCGAACGCCTCGATGATTTGGAAGATCCCTTCCGGCTCTATCGCTGTCATACGATCATGAACTGCACCAAGGCTTGCCCTAAAGGATTAAACCCGGCAAAGGCGATCACTGAAATCAAAAAGCTACTGGTAGAGCGTCAGATTTAATTGCCTGATATTCGCGGTAATTTCCATTTAAAGACATAGGCACAAAGGCGAAGCGCCAACGCTCCAGCAAGCAACGCGGCTAGTGTCAGGTTATTGGCTACGTTAAAATAATGTAGAAAATACACGCCTAGCCCCGCCAGGATGGCGACACTGCCATAGAAATCACTACTGAATAACGCGGGCACTTCATTCACCAAAACGTCACGGATAATGCCGCCGCCCGCTGCCGTGATGAAGGCAAGCACTACGACGCCAAACGCATTAAGCTCAGCTTCAACGCCCACCAATGCACCCGTCATACTAAAGGCGACCAGCCCCAGTGCATCACTCAACACAAATAAGCGGCTTTTCTCAATCTTCGCAGAACGTCCAAGCTTAAACACGAGCGCCACGATGAACACCACAACTACAATGAAGAATCCAGATAGATCGGTCAGAAGCTTGGGTGTTTGATTGACCAGCACATCACGAATCACCCCACCCCCATTGGCCGTCAGCATGGCGAGAATAAACACTCCCATCCAATCCATCTTTTTAGAAGCACCAATTAAAAAGCCACTTAAGGCAAACGCAACCGTGCCAATAAACGAGGCAATCACAAAAATATCCAACATATCCGATATAACGCCTACTTTATTTCTCCTAATTGGCCGACTCCCAATTTATGCCTCAAAAGACAATAACTAGCCATGTGATTCGTAATTATCATAAGACCCGTAACCATAACCGTATCGGTTTGCCAATGAGAGATCTGCTTGGGTGAGTAATGTTCCTACCGTCTTTTCGTATACTTCTGGCGCACGCATTAATGCACCATGTACCGTATGATAGTGGACTTTCCCCCAACGCGCGAGAAAGATGAAATGATCAACTACATGTGAAATTGCGCGTGCATCGACAGTGTTGACAACGGGTGGAAGGTCAATCAACACATAATCAAACTCTTGTTTCAAAAGAGTAATCAGGTTTTGCATTCTATTAGAGGAAATCATATCTAGATTGGTAACGCTGGTGCTAGCACCTTTTGCCGGAACAAAGAAAAGCTGCTTTGTGCTTGTTTTATGGAATATTGAGGTAATGTCCTGATCGCTCTTAACTCTCTCCCCCCTATCCATTTGTGAAGCCATTTCGTAAAAGCCAATTTCGGCAGTGGGAAACAGCATGTTTGTAAGAGTAGGTCGCCTAAAATCGCAATCAATCAACGCGACTTTTGCACCTGAGTTTGCGAGATGCTTAGCAAGAAAACAGGACGTGAATGATTTTCCATCCCCTGGATTAGCGGAGACAAATGAGATGACACTTCCACTTTTCTCCGGAGCAAAACTTTTAATAGCCAATTGCACCTTTCTCATAACTTCTGTTGTGACACTGGTTTGTTGTTCTATTATTTGCGTCAGTTCATCAAAAGCGGTTGAGTTAAACGACGGGCGCCCTTGCTGGAGTTCATCTCTGCAATCAGCGAGCGTTATTGCCCTCCCCTTTTCCTTCTCATTCAGATCAAGTTTTGGCAACAGGCCAAAACAAGTCCGATGCGTTGCTTGCTCAAGCTCTTCCACCCTCCAGATAAATTTGTTTAAATATTCTTTAGCAAACGCCAAACTGATTCCCATTAGTAATCCAATAGCAGCAGCAAAAAACATGATGACTGGTATTTTGGGCCAACTTGCTTTGCGTGGAATTTTTGCATAATTAATGACACGTCCTGGAGCAAAGGGAGCAGACTGAAGCTCGGTTTTTTCATTTAGATTATTGAGTAGTTTAGTATACAGATTTTTGATCGATTCGGCGCGTAACTGCAGTTGCCTTAACTCAATGTGATTTTCTTGATTAACGAGAGAGCTACTCGTCAACATATCCAATTCTTTCTGTAGCACTTGCTGTTTTGATAACCCAATTTCATGTTTGTTCTTATACCCTTTCGCGACACGCTTATATTCCTCGATCATGAACTTTCGCACATCACTCATCTGCCGTATCAAACTTTTATAGGGTTTGTAATCCCCTCCTCCACTGCGCTTAATATTAGCTGCGCTCTGCGAGAGGGAGACATACTTGTTGCGTAAGTCATTAATCACAGTGTTTTTTACCAAATCGCTGGTTATCGTATCAGTATCGCCTACTTCAATAACCTTCATTAAAGTTTCATAACGCGCTTTAGCATGCGCAGCTTCAATGCGCACATCAGATAAATTCTTATTTAACTCTAAGAGCTGCTGGCTAGATACAGAATCACTCCAGTGTGCCTCTACAATATTTCTTTGTGTTTTATAGTTGTCTATTTCCTTTTCGACCGCACTCAATTCATTTCGTGTTTTCTCTGCCCACTCGTCGAGCCATGTATGAGTTCGTCTGGATGTTTCAAATTGAATAGCCATCTCATTTTCTAAATATGTATCTGCAACAAGATTTGCACGTGCAGTAGACATTTCAGGATGTTGCGACGTATAACTAACCTTCAAGATATAAGTTTTCCCTTCACGTGATACATTCAAACCGCCACGGAATTCATCAAGCGTATTTTGTATACGCATGTTTTCTTCGGTTACTTTTTTATCTGAAACATCACCTGATACTGCACCCTTATATTTGATTCGATTTTCTTCTTCTTCTGGGTTGCTCTTAAAAAGACCGATGCGCTCAACGGCTTTCTCGATTAGCCGATCTGATTGCATTATCTCAATCTGACTATCCAAAATAAGGTTTTCCTTAAAGCTCATCACTTCTTTCAGCATGTCTGGAACGACCATTTTTTGGCGTGGATCAATAAGAATCGAGACCGTGGCTTCATACTTCAAAGGAGTGACAACAACATAAAAAGCGCCAATCACTAAGGTGATAGCAACACATATTGCAATCAGTTTTTGATTACGGTGCAGAGTAGCAATGACATCTCTTATGTCTATTGGGCTATCAGAATCAGATTCCAATTTTCTCTCTTTATTTTCAAACTGATAAATAACTTCTGCCATTTTCGCTGTTGTCCTAACATTTCACTTAAAATAACTTTAATTATTATGGAGTGAAAGCTACTCTCTAGTATGCTGAAGTTCAATCAGAAAGCGGTTTTTTCGTAATTATAATAAGTTAACTAACTAAAACACTCAGGGGGGGGACATAGACCGACCTTATGTGGCAAATCGTCTGTTGGTGGCCATTAGTAGCAGCATCAATTGCGCGATTGAGCAAGAATGGATTCCATCCAAAGATAACCCATGTAGACCGATAAAAAAGTATCCTGAGAAATCACGAGAGCGCTTTTTAAATCAGGAAGAGATTGATCGTCTCTTTGCTTTACTGGATGAATGCGATCAAAATCGAACGGAAATGCTAAGCGTGACAAACCTCATCCGCTTGCTTTTATTCACGGGCTGCCGCCTATCAGAAATACTCACACTAAAATAGAGTTTTATTGATTGGGATAACCATTGCTTCAAATTTCCCGATAGTAAAACGGGCGCAAAAACAGGCACGCATCTTGTATCACCTCAGAAATCATGGGAAGAGATTAAGAAGCCTAAGAAAGAGGAGCCCGAGAAGGAAAAACCTAGCTCGGAATTCTTAAATGTAAAGCAAGTTCTCTTCGGAGAAATTGGCTTGGGAAGTGCCGCTTACGCTGTTGCTGGCGGCGAAAGGAAAACAGCCGAAAAGAAACAACAAGCTGAATCTCAAGGTAAAGAATTCAAGCCCAAAAAACGCTGGTTTGCACGTATCGTTGCAGCAGTGGCAGCAGTGTTAACTATCGACGCAGTCGTGCGTGGCGATCAATCCATCCTTGGAAAGCATACGGCAAAATATATCGGCAGTTTAGGCAATGGTATTGGTGGCTTTGGCCGCAACGTTTAATTTATTTTCACACGCCTCTTAAAAGAAGAAGAAATCTGCCACACCCAATTCAGACACACTTACCCCAGCTAAAATAACCCCACCACTATCACCCACCGACAGAAAGGTGCCGTTAGGGACTTTACCGCCAAAAGGAAAACGTAAGACATATCACGATACGAGATTAGAAAATTTGAACCTTGTTGTAACATCGACAGGAACAAAAACATTCTACATTCGAAAGAAAATTGAAGGAGAATCCAAGCGCTATCGCCTTGGCAACTATCCCGACCTATCGGTTGAGAACGCGCGTAATATGGCACTCGATATTAAAAACACAATCGCCCAAGGTGATGACCCTTTTGCAGAACGTAATAAGAAGAAGCTAGAACTTACATTAGATGAACTTTTCGAAATTTATTTAGAGCGTCATGCAATTCCACATAAGAAGCCATATTCTGTAAAGGGTGATGTGCAATGTTATACGAATCATATCACTAAGACCCTCGGCAAAAAAAGGCTCTCGGCTATAAATGTGAGTGATATTACGCAGATTCACACGACTGTTGGTAAAACAAAAATTTATATGGCGAATCGTATTTTAGCGTTGCTTAAAACAGTCTTTAACAAAGCCATTCATTGGAGCTTGTTAGAGGGTATTAATCCTGCTGTTCGTGTAAAACAATTTAAAGAAAAATCACGCGACAGGTTTTTACTGCAAGATGAGATTCCTCGTTTCTTCAAAGCACTCGAAGAAGAAGGTAATCTTGATGTACGAGATTACGTTTATTTGAGCCTCTACACAGGTGCGAGGCGTCAGAATGTACTATCATTGCGTTGGGCTGATTTGGATTTAGTACGAGGGGTCTGGCGCATCGAAGAATCTAAAAACGGCGAAGTGCTTCGTATCCCTCTCATTGATGAAGCATTAAGCATTTTGTACGAACGTGAGAAGAGCCGCCAAACGGCTTCGCCATATGTATTTTCAGCCAATAGTAAAACTGGCCACTTACACGACCCAAAGAAGGGTTGGAGTCGTATTTTGGAGCGCGCAGGTATAGAGAATTTAAGATTGCATGATTTACGCCGAACTTTAGGTAGTTATCAGGCAATCAACGGAACAAGCCTACATATTATAGGGCAATCGCTAGGTCATAAAAGCCTTGTAGCCACTCAAATATATTCACGCCTAACGGTTGAGCCAGTTCGGAAATCAATGAGCGAAGCAGTACAATCGATTCATAATCTTTGCGGTACAGCTGACAAATACACCTCCTAGAATAGGCACCACTGAGAAACCCTCCCAAAGAACCTTTTCTGTCATCAAACGGTAACCTACAGCTGCTACTATTATTACATTGGCGAAAAATCTGAGGTTAATAAGGGTGATGGAAAGACTCTCCCCCCTGCCCTCTGAAACAAAGAAAGCGAAGTCTATGAGTTTTGGGGATCGATTTAAGAAGAAACCTAAAGAGATGGTGAAGCCTACGGTGGATAAGCCAGAGGAACCTAAAGTTGAAAACTCCAAACCTGCAACGAATGAACTTCGCGGTATAGATAAGATTGACGCCTATCTAACCGAACATTACGAAAATTATAAAGCTGGAAGCTTAACCAGAAATAGAATTAAAAACCTACTCCCCAAAGATTTTGTTTTGCAAACTGAACTATTGGGCGACACCTCATCAAAAACTGACCATCCTCCAATTAAAAGGCCACTTGAAAACTATCTCAAAGATTTAAACAAGGAGCTCGACTTTACAGACTCTTATCCCAATAAAGATGGACATTATGAAGCCGTCAAAGAGTATGATATGTTTTTCATAGAAGGTGAAAAATCTTACCTAAAAGACGCCCACCTGCTTTTACATTTATTGGATAGACAAGCCGCCTCCAAGCCAGAAATGGGTCAATATTATTTAGACGTACGAAACCAGGTTGCAGAAGGGCTCGATAAAGAATTTGACCTAGCAACTAAACTTGACCCAAAATTAAAAGATGCATCTCAAAGTAACAGAAACTGGCCAGTACAAAGCCATTTACGTGACCTCTATTTAACCCTTTATACACATACAGATGGCAAAAAACTAGATTATATAGGGTCAATGGGTGGTAAGAGTACCGCCAGTGACCTTTTTAGTGTGGGATTTTCGCTTAATCACTCTGCTGATTATTACAGTCAACATTTAGAATCTGATGAAGAAAAGCGAGAGCTTTATCAAAAATATAAACCCCTTTATGAGGCTGATCACAATAATATTAAAGTAACTCTTAATGAATTATTTAAATCAGCAAATATAGATGAATTTGGATTTGCCTCCATCTATTGGAGAGACCTAAGGGATAAGTTGGACTCCAAACGGCTTGATGAAGATGGAAATATATTACCCCTTGAAGAAACGCTTATACCAGCACTTCACTATCTGGTCGATATTGACCTCAAACATAATACCGAGCAAAAGGAAGAGTTACGCGCGCATATCGATGCGTTCAAGCCGAAAATTAAGGATTTAGAACTTATCGATCTAAACCAACTAAAAGCACAAATAGATGACCCTTCGCTTGTGATTGAGAAGCCCAAAAAATCGCAGGCGGAGCAGCCAACGCCCTCAGAAGCAAACTTAGATATTCCGCCCTCCTCAGAAGAATATAACGACGCGCTCTGGGACGATAGTGTCACTAAAAATGATGCCAAGATTGAAGAAATTAAGGCAGACTTTAAGGCAGCGACAACTCCCCTAGCACAAACTTCGCCCGATCTTGCTGAAGCAGCCAGCGGGAATGACGAAGCTACGGAACCTCCTAAAGCTACAGAACCCCCTAAAGCTACGGAGCCCCCGAAGAAGCCTAAGAAAGAAAAAGATACCTCTAATTCAGGCTTTTTAAATGTAAAACAAGTGCTCTTCGGAGCGATTGGTCTGGGAAGCGCTACCTACGCTGTTGCTGGTGGTGAAAAGGAAACAGCCGAAAAGAAACAACAAGCTGAATCTCAAGGCAAAGAATTCAAGCCTAAAAAACGATGGTTTGCACGTATCGTCGCAACAGTTGCAGCATTATTAACCGTTGATGCTGTTGTGCGAGGTGACAGCTCTATTATCGGCAAACATACGGCAAAATACATTGGCAGCCTAGGCAACGGCATTGGTGGCTTTGACCGTGGCGCCTAACTTATCTTCACACACATCCTAAAAGAAGAAGAAATCCCCCACCCCCAATTCAGCTACACTCACCCCAGCGAGCACAATTCCACTATCATCACCCAACAACAGAAACGTGCCGTTAGCATCCGATACAGCAGCACCTATGAGGTTTGAGAAATCTTGGCCTTGAATGCTCAACGTATCACCTTGCTGGAAGTCAGTGATGGTGTGATAGCCTGTGGTGCTGTTCATAAATACGAAAATATCATTGCCAGTACCACCAGTAATGTAGCCATAGTCATGGCTCCTCCGATACCTAACGCAGCAATACACAAAGAAATAGAGCGATATTTAGGAACTGCAACTTTGGTAGAAAGATCAAATAGGTGATGTAACAAGTGGTCGTTTAGAGTTTCCGCAGATTGAGAATGAAATGAGGTTCGCAACTCGTTCATCTCTTTGTATGCAGCTATACTCCCCCAAAATATATACCCTTTAGATTGAGTGCTTCGCAATCGAGGACGGATAGCCAACAATGACATTATTATTGAAATACTCAGAAAGAAAGTAGCAACAATTCCCAACCACGAAAAACTAGACCATTGCGTATACGGTAAGTGCATAATTTCTATATGAGTTTTTGCGGTATACAAAGCTCCCAGCAATGCTGCTGAAGCTGTACCTGTAAAAGCTGCCTTGGTATCACCATTACCTTATCTTGAGGCGACAAAGCCCTGTTGATTCAATCACCTCTAACAATCTATCAACAATTTATGACAGCCTCGACGCAAATGGCGAGCAAGTTGCATTACTCTATGGTGCTCACAATAAGAAAGATAGCTCATATGTAAGCGCTAATTTAGCTAAAGCCTATGCTGACGCTGGCTTCATAGAAAAAGCAAAAAAATGTTTGGAACATTTAACTAAGGAGCAACAACGAGAAACCATAGTAATTGGAGCTTATGAAAAAATTGAGTCAGTGGAAAAGAATAACGAAGCAGTTAATGAAAAACTTGCAGAGGCTATTTCTCTTCAACGGAATTTAATGAATGAAGCTCTTGCATCAGCAGCATCTTTACCACAAGACCTTGCCAGCAGTGACTTTTCAGGGTCTTGGGGAATTGGTGGAGAAACATCTTCTCTTGTCATTCCTAACAAAGATATTTTAGAAATAACACTCCACACATCTAATCAAGACTTCAAAAAAGCGAAATACTCAACAGAATCTACTTATCAGGATGGTATATTAGAAATACAGGCTAGCTTGGACATGAATAGCCTAACTCAATCAGGTGAAGTTTCGACCAGAGGACTAGGTCTACTTAGTAGCCCATTACTTTTTTCAACCAATCGGCCACCTGACCATGTAAACTTCCTGCTCTTTATGAACAAAAATGGAATGCTCAAAGGGCTTAGATGGACTGTAGATACAAATAAAAGTGATATTCAGAATATGCTTAATGCTGAAACAGTATATTTAACTAAAACGTCCGCCTCAAATGGCAGAAAAAAAGCAAGTCAATCACTGTCGGATAAAATAACTGTTATGGAGTCTAAAAACGATGACTAAGCATTCACCTAACGCTTTTGAGATATAGTATTAACTATAAAAATAGTTCGTACAACCGAGGCGGGTTCACTCTCACTTAAAGTTCATCACAAGTCATGTTGTGATCATCAAAATATGAGCATGTTTTGGACTTTTGCACCCATGCAAAGTCTATCCTGTCTAGACATAAAATTCATGATTTTCTCAAATACGTATGGGCAGGAAGTTTCAGTCACTTCTAAGAAGTGACGGTGTGCCATCAAGGGCAAGATGTATTGATATGTCTATAATTAAAACACGTTAAAAGCAAGAGCCAAGCGCGCCTGAGAGACTGTATGGATGTCGCTTATGGGTAGGCAGTTTCAGACGCGGGAAGCTTCAAAACATAAGCGATTGATGGATTTACCGCGCATGGGTGGGCTGCTTCGGACGCGCTTGGAAACTTAGGTTAGCATTCTCCGACGTATCAGCCCCCTAAAGCAGGTTGTTAAATCGTACTTCAGCCTTCTCACAAGTTATGTTGTGAGAATCAGAATATGAACATGTTTTGGACTTTTGCGCCTACGCAAAGTCTATCCTGTCTAGCAATTAATTACTCCATTTTCCATTAAACGTAGACCTAGGTGTGAAGACTTACTATATCAGTTAGCTCACACTCGGAACATCAGCCCAGCGGGTCGTATAAGCAGGAGTCATTCTATCGCGCTTCATATCCCATGTTTTCTTAATCCCTTCACTTGCAAAGTGAAGGGTACGCTTCCCATATTCACCGTTTAGCTTATCTAGCGCGGTCATTAGCGACTGTGATTTACTATCATCTGGGCGCTCGAAGATATTCCCCTGCACTTCGCTAGCATAGCAAATATCCATGATTGAAACCCCTGCTTTTGCGTAGCGAACATTTGGTCGATATATCTGCTCGATACATAATCGCGCGGCAGCAATCATGCGGCGCGTATCTGCGGTTGGAACTGGGAAACGCACGACTGCATCCTTGGCAAAATATCGCTCATTCGGATTATGTCGGCCAGAGCGTATCGAAACCCGCATCACTCCACAGGCCGAACCTTGCTTACGAAGTTTTTCAGCGGCGCGAGTGGCGTGAAAAGAAACTGACTCAATAAGCGATTCCTTATCTGTCACACGCTGACTAAAAGAGCGTGATGCCATAATTTCTTGCTTTGGTTCGGGTGCTTCAAATTCTAAACAGGGTATGCCGCGCAGCTCAAAAATAAGTCGTTCCATCACCACGCTATAACGCTTCCGCATTTCTTTGGCATCAGCATCACGTAAATCCAACGCTGAGTAAATTCCATGTGCATTTAGCCTTTCTGCTAAACGGCGGCCAATGCCCCACACGTCGCCTACTTCAAACTCGGCTAGTATTTCTTCAATGTTATCTGCGCTGCCGAGGTTAAACACTCTACCTGACAAGGTGGATTTCTTACAGATTCGATTAGCTAGCTTCGCCAAAACTTTGGTGGGAGCAATTCCCATTGAAACAGGAATGCCTGTGCTTTTATAGGTGGCATTTACAATCTCACGGCCATAAGCGTCGAGCGTGGCAGTATCAAACCCCGTTAAATCGAGCCAAGCCTCGTCTATAGAGTAGATTTCGAGGTCTGGGGTGTATCGGCCTAGCATATTCATTACACGCGCTGACATATCACCGTAGAGCGTATAATTACTAGAGACGACAATCGCTCCAATCTGCTCAAGCTGTTCTTTGAATTTGAAGTAAGGCGCACCCATTGGAATGCCAGCGGCTTTTAACTCGTTTGAACGCGCAATAATGCAGCCGTCATTGTTTGAAAGAACCGCAATGGGCTTATCTTCCCAATCTGGCCTAAACACACGCTCACATGATGCGTAGAAGTTATTACAATCAACTAGGGCGATTCGTCTCGGAGCGACGTAACTTGCGTGTGACATTGGAAACAACCCCCCATATCGTTAGCTCCATATCACCACTGAAGGTGATAACTGGAAAATTAGGATTTTCAGGATGTAGGGAAATTTCTCCGCCGCGCTTATACAATCGCTTTACGGTTAACTCGTTATTGACGACAGCAACCACTACATCATTATGCTTCGCCTCTAAGCTTTTATCGACCACTAGCAAGTCTCCATCGAAAATTCCTGCGCCTGTCATACTTTCACCGACAACCCAGCAATAGAAAACTGCAGGATTATCTGCATCAACATATTCATTCAAATCTAGGTGCAACTCTACATAGTCATCGGCAGGTGATGGGAAACCAGCAGGAACGCGCGAACTAAAAAGCGGCCTAGAAACAGCAGTTCTAGCAATAGCGGGAGTAACTAACTCGATATTGCTAGGTTGAGGTTTATTCATCTCAATCACATGTTCTAAGATTTTATCGACTGTCGGTTTTGCTGATTCAGGGATTCGCATTCGTAATGTGGGCTCGCCAAACTTATTAGAACCAGCTTTCCGCCCTGCTCCTTTACGTTTTCCACCATGTATTTTTTTTGACATGATTCTATCTACTTTGAATTACGGCCAACAATCAAGTTACAAAGATATAAATCTAAATTATCTAGCTTTGCAGGCTCTATAATTAGGGCTAGAAAAGAGCTACTCCTCTCATTCACAAGTTATGTTGTGAGGCTTAAAACATTAAGGTGTTTCGGACTTTTGCCAATGTGCAAAGTCTATCCTGTCTAGACATATACACCATATTTTCTCAAGTGCGTATGGGTAGGCAGTTTCAGACGCGGTAAGCTTCAAAACATAAGCGATTGATGAATTTACCGCATATGGGTGGGCTGTTTCGGACGCGCTTTGCTCATGATTACCTCTAAAAGCCGCGTATCGGTAGGCAGTTTCGGACGCGGGAAGCTATAATAAACCTATCAAACATAAACGCGCATGGGTAGGCAGTTTCAGACGCGGTAAATATAGAAATGATATCTTTCAATTATTTTGCCGCGCATCAATAGGCTGTTTCAGACGCAGGAAGCTCTAAACAATGTCACTATAGCCGCGCATAGGTAGGCAGTTCCGGGCGCACTTAACATACGACTGAGACGGCCTAACTCACACTTAAATCTTCATCACAAGTCATGTTGTGGTCATCAAAATATGAATATGTTTTGGACTTTTGCGACCACACAAAGTCTATCCTGTCTAGACATACAGCTCATGTTTTTTTCAAGTACGTATGGGCAGAAAGTTTCAGTCACTTCTAAGAAGTGACTGTGTGCCATCAAGGGCAAGGTGTATTGAAATTACTATAATTAAAACACGTTAAAAGCAAGAGCCAAGCTCGCCTGAGAGACTATATGGATGTCGCGCAAGAGTGGGAAGTTTCAGACGCATTTTGCTCATGATTACATCGAAAAACCCGCGCATCGCTAGGCAGTTTCGGACGCGCTTAATATAAAAGATAGAATTTTCAGCTGCTTATACTTCCAGCAACTTTTCAAGTTAAGAAAACTGATTAATAAGCATTACTCGTTCACATACAATACCGCCTAATTCTGCTTGATATCGATTAAATTCAACAAAATCATTTTTTTGAAGAATACTTTGAATAGGTAGATTTTCTACTCTGCACCTCACGATAAGACTTGTATGCTTTTGCTGGCGTAACATTCTGCAATAACGTTGAACCATCTTTGTAGCATATCCCCTACCTTGCTCGGCAGGTGAAATAGCAATAAGAGAAATGTAAAATGAATCAACATCCTCGACCGTAATTTCATTAGAAATAAAGCTATCCAAGAAAAGACTTCCACAGCAGACGCCTATTATTTCTTCTACTTCATTCTTCAAAACTGCAAATATTGACTTCTCAGACAAACGTTCCTGAAAATACTGATAAGCACTTTCTTTGGTCCAATTTTCACCTTTGTCGGGTGCTTTAAAACATTCACGATACAAATCAGAGATTGCTAACAAATCAACTTCGTTTGGCTCAATAATCTCAAAATTCATACTAGGCTACGCACTCTCAATATAGCGTAAACCGGAATGCTGGAAAAAGTGCCTCCGGAAAGCATAGCGAGAATCTTTGATGGCATAATTACCGGTAGATGCCCAGCAACCGCCTTTAAATACATTATGTTTCGTATCAAATGTTGGAGTTGAAAAATCATCATAAGCAGGATGCACTTCGAAGCCTTCAAAACCATCAAACTCAGTAGCCGTCCATTGCCACACATTGCCAATAATATCGTAGAACCCATCAGCAAATTCAAACTGATTCACAGGACAAGAAGAAGCATAATACTCTAAGTTAATATTCCCAGGCGCTTCATCCCAATAAGGCTGATCTGTCGTCACTTTATTGCGCAACATATACCACTGCGCTTCTGTGGGAAGATGAATGTTTTTACCTGTTTTAGCAGACATCCATTCACAAAAAGCATGCGCTTCTAGATGGTTCAAATCAACAGGCCAATCCCACGGCATATCCATTTCTTCCAACATCGTGCGATAACGATAGCTCTCACCAGACTTTAACCAAAAATGCGGATATTCAGTTTTTGTATCACTGCACCAACTCCATCCCTCAGCTGTCCAGTATGATTGAGTTTTATAACCATCGTCTTTTACAAATTCTAAGAACTCTTGATTTGAAACGAGATACTTACTCGCTTTGAACGGAGAAATTTTCTCATCATGCGTACCATACTCATTATCCCAACCATAAAGCGAATTTGACTTATCTTTACCTAAAGCGATCTCACCACCCACAACATCAATCAGGCTATTCATAGGGGCTACACCCGACTCTCTGCATGGCTGCCAATCAGAGTGATTGACCAAATGCTCTAATGAAAGTTCGCGAAGCAGTACTGAAGTTGTTTCTAAATGAATACGTTCGTGCTCAATTCCCATCATGATAATCCATAGCGGACTCGCTTCATCAATAGGCAGTTCGAAAGAGCAGTTACGGATGAAGTTATCGACCTTGTCACGAACGATATTGCGATATTCTCTCACTTCATCCACCGTTGGCCAATCATAGTGATTAGGGTCAAGATCATCCCAAGACATTTCATCAACGCCAATTGCCATCATATCTTCAAGCGTCGGATCAATACGGTTTTTAATAAGACCGGTCAAATTCAGTTTATTCATAAAGAAAACGGCCGTGTGCCCATAATAGAAAATCAAAGGGTGGCGCAATGTATTTGGACGTAGATAGAAAGCTTCGTCATCCTTTAAGCACTCATATATATTTTCATAAAGTGAAAAAGTTTGGTGAAAATAGTCCAATATTTCAGCACGCTTTGCTTCAACATCACTACCTGTGAGCAACACAGTTTTACTAGGTAAAAAATTCTCAGAAACAGTTTTATTAACTAACATGGCATTCCTTTTCACTCTAATATTCTCCTAACTTAGCATGCAAAAATAGAAACGAATAGTTACAGATACTTCATGTCCCTTACATGTTGCAAAAACCGTTTCAGGAATCATAAAATGATTATAAGTTATTAAGTGAAAAGCATTGCCATACGTAAACTTTAAAAAAAAATACAGCGACCTACAGAGATAACAATATAGATGAATCTATACCCTTAACTGCTTATACGTAGGCGTCTTTAGACGCGGGTAGCTCAAAACAATGTCATTATTAGTACCGCGTATAGGTAGGCAGTTTCGGGCGCACTTAGCTACTAAGCGCGGAGGTATCGTACGCACTTAGGAGTCATCACAAGTTATGTTGTGATCATCAAAGTATGAATATGTTTTGGACTTTTGCCCCCCGTAAAGTCTATCCTGTCTAGACATAAAACTATGATTTTCATATCTTCACAAAAAGATGTAAAAGACGGCGAAGTAAACGCCCCTAAAATTATAGAAGAAGTCAGCAAACGCTTAGAAAAAATTGAGCAAAGCCCATGGCTATCAGGAAAAGCACAAGAACGAGCAATTGTTTAATTCTTAGAGTTCAGCAATAACCGATCCACGCTAATCATGATTTAAATCGCTGGTGTTTAAATAATAAAACACACCTGTATCCTCATTAAACTTTAGCTCTAAAGCACCTTTTAGACTGATAGGCTCATAGCTTAAAGCAATCGGTTCTTCGGCAAACACCTCTACCATTTGCGTGGGGCCAACATGATATGCAAGAATGTACGACTCATGAAAAATGCACTACCACCGCTTTACAAAAAGCGGAACTGCTTTGCGAAGATAAAAACCTACGGTTCACGAACATTAGACGCAAGGTACTGGAGCTAGTCTGGGAAACCCACACTCCAATCAAAGCTTATGATATCTTAGAAGCCCTAAAGGGTGGAGAATATTCTGCCACTCCACCGACTGTTTATCGCGCATTAGACTTCCTTAAGGCAAGCCGCTTGGTCCATAAATTACACCATCAAAATGCTTACATTGGTTGTACTCACCCATTGGAACAACACTTATGCCAGCTACTCATCTGCACTGAGTGTGGATCAACTGAAGAGAGTTGCGACAATAAAACAGCGACCGCCATCAAACAATTGGCGCAAAAACATCATTTTACTCCGCAACAAGATGCGATTGAACTTATTGGAGTTTGCAATGATTGCTCAGGCTAACAAGTACAGGGCCAAGTTAAATGCGTAAAGCACCGTTACTGCAATAAGAATTGACCGATAGTGATCTTTACGCCGCTCACAAGGCAAATGCGTACAAGATTCTTGCGCCGAGCAATCAACATAACGGCTCATTGCATAAGCAATAATACTGAATAACAACAAAACTCCTGAAGCAACTAAAACGTAGGATTCAATCGCTTCATACCACTCCCACTCTCCAACCGCCCCAGTTGATATCCCCAACACCGCCGCAAGGCTAGTCAACGCCAGCAATGTAGGAATGCCACAGCAAAACAAATGCATCAAACTACCAAGAAGAATGAATGAGAGTGAACTATATCGTAACAGCATAAAACCCTACTTTGTGAATGTGCTTGTTAGCAATATTCATTGCATCATGCAATTAAATGTTATAATATAACATTTCAATCTTGATTATTTAACCAATCTACAGCGAAACCAGTTTAGCTTTCGCTTCCCTGATTCAGTTTTACTGTGGATATAAACTTTGCCAAAATGAAAAAGCAAAGACTCGCCCTTGGTGTTGTAGCATTTATTTTTTGCACCTTGATTGCCATTGCATTTTACGCATGGTTCTTTCCTAAGCCCATTTATCCAGGCCCAGAGATTATCAAGCGTGCAAGAGAGGCTCATCAATCTCAGCAACTAACCGTTATGGTTTTGATTGTGCTTGCCTTGCTGGTGATGCTCATGCGTCATTGGTTAGCAAAGCATATCGCCGACTTCTCTTATTTGATGGATGTGATTATTGCATTTATCTTGTTAGTAGAAGCTGCAAGCCACGGCCTAGGATTGCCAATACCACATTCCCATGCGTGGCTGGAAATACTCATCCCATATTTTTCGGCAACGAGAGGTGGGAGATGGTTTCTCCAATACACACAATTAGGTAAGTGGACATTAGCAATAACTAGCAGCTGTCACCAAATTCGCTGGAAAAGCTGGATGGTGCAGTTGGCGTTCATCGCCAATTCACCAATCCGCATTTTCTGGCGTTACTGGGCAAAAAACAAACCTCGCTCTGATTAAGTTCAGGCAAGGTTTGTCGTTTCTAAGCGACATATACTGTTTTCTCGTTAGCCATCACATCATTGACTTCTATAAATGTTATATTATAACATTTATGATTATTGCAAAACTATAATATAGAAGACAAAAATGATTTCATTACAGAGCTCTATTCCCATCACGGTTATCACTGGATTCCTCGGCAGCGGTAAAACGACACTCCTATCCGCTCTTTTAAAGCAAAAAGAGATGACCAAGACAGCCGTAATCATCAACGAATTTGGTGAGGTTGGGCTAGATCATGCGCTAATAGAGCGAAGTGAAGAGAATATTGTTGAGCTACAGAATGGATGCATTTGCTGCACTATTAGAGGCGACTTACATAAAACCTTACTCAACCTTGTCGAAAAAATGTCGAAAGGAAAAGTCTTTTCCTTTGATCGCGTGGTAATTGAAACAACTGGCTTAGCTGATCCAGTGCCGATTATTCACACTCTAATGACCTCAATTGACCTACAGCGAATCTATACTCTTGATGGCGTGGTCACTTTAGTAGATGCAGTCAATGGTAAGAACACGCTAGATACGCAACCAGAATCCGTGAAGCAGGCCGCGCTAGCAGAACGTATTGTGCTAACTAAAACAGATTTGGGAGATGACAAAACTCAAAGTTCACTCATCAACCAGCTAAAAGCGATTAACCCAGCCGTTACAATTATCTCCAGTAATCATGGTGATGTTCTAGTGTCTGAGTTATTTGGCCTAGGTACTTATGATCCTTACAATAAGTCTAGAGATGTAAAAGAATGGCTAGCCGCAGAGCAGTATGATGAAGCTAAACATCATGACCATGAACATCACCATCACAATGTAAATCGTCATGGCAAGCATATTGAGGCGTTCTCAATGGTCAGCCATCGCCCAGTCAGTGGCATTGCATTTAGTTTCTTTCTGGACGTGTTAGCAGCGCAGATGGGAGAGAATTTACTACGAGTTAAAGGTATCGTAAATATTGCAGGTGAGAATCGCCCAGCGGTCGTGCATGGCGTGCAACATATCTTCCATCCAGTGCAATGGTTAGATAACTGGCCAGACGATAATAAGAGCACTCGACTCGTATGCATTACCCGTAATGCTCAAAAGGGGCAGATAGAACAACTCTTTCAATCTTTAATGGGAGTTACGCAAAGTAACGCTACATCAACTCAAGTCGCAGAAGCATGGCTAGAGGCATCGTAGAAGCAGTGCCCCCTACTTCTCAAATCAAATTTATAAATAAAATTAAATGGAGTCTATCCGATGTTTAAAAAACTTCCTGTTACAGTACTATCTGGCTTTCTAGGTGCTGGAAAAACCACCTTATTAAATCACATTCTTAACAATCGCGAAGGTCGCCGTGTGGCAGTGATTGTTAATGATATGAGTGAAGTGAACATTGATGCAGAGTTAGTTAAAAATGGCGATGCAGCATTGAGCCATACCGAAGAAAAAATGGTAGAAATGAGCAACGGTTGTATCTGCTGCACCTTACGCGAAGATTTGCTAGTCGAAGTTGAACGGCTCGCAAAGGATGGCCGCTTTGACTATTTACTAATCGAATCAACAGGTATTTCAGAACCGCTACCTGTCGCAGAGACTTTCACCTTTGAGGGTGAAGACGGCAAAAGCCTCTCTCACGTCGCAAAGCTGGATACAATGGTAACAGTGGTAGATGCCCTAAACTTCTTACGTGATTATGGGTCGCAAGATACCTTAACCGCTCGTGGTGAATCGATGGGTGAAACAGATGAGCGGACAGTAGTAGATTTAGTCAATGAGCAAATTGAATTTTGTGATGTGATTGTCGTCAATAAAGCAGATTTAGTAAGCACGGATGATTTGCAGCGATTGATTGCCATTCTAACAACCCTCAACCCACGCGCTCGAATTGCTCCTGCTGAGTTCGCTAAAGTAGATTTAGATGAAATACTGGATACAGGCCTGTTCGATTTTGAACAAGCAGAGCAAGCCCCTGGTTGGCTGCAAGAGTTACGCGGCGAACATATTCCCGAAACAGAAGAATATGGTATTTCTAGTTTTGTCTATCGCAGCCGTCGTCCATTTCACCCAGAACGTTTCAAACAACTTGTTGATACAGAGTGGCCAGGAGTGATTCGCTCAAAAGGGTTCTTCTGGCTTGCCAGCCGTTATGATTATGCAGGTAATTGGTCACAAGCTGGCGCAGTATGCCGCAATGAAATGGCAGGAAAATGGTGGGATGCGGTGCCAAAAGAAAGCTGGCCACAACACCCTGAAGCACGCATGAATATCAAAAAATACTTTCAAGGCGAGCATGGTGACCGCCGACAAGAACTTGTTCTAATCGGCATGGGGATGGATCAAGAAAAACTCACCGCTATGCTTGATGCTGCACTCCTAACTCCGAAAGAAGCACGTAAGGGAAAGGTTAGTTGGAAACGACTTTCTGATCCTTTCCCTGCTTGGGGTAAACAAGCACAAGCAGCCTAACGTCAGTATTAAAATCGCTTACGGCTAGGCAGTTTTAGTCACGCTTTGCTCGATATAGGTAGGCAGTTTCGGACGCACTTGACTCCCAAGTGAGACGGTTTTGCAACAACTTTTATCGTTAACTAACTTTCTCGCTTGCGTGAAAGTAAAACTGAAATTCAATGAGAAATTCAATTTGGAGTGGCATCGCCCTCCGCAACGACTATGCCCTCGGCTTCCGCCAAACATTGGGCGCTCAAGGAACCTATTTACTCATCGCCATGGAGCTTGCCTCTGTAGCCTTAGTCGCTGGCATTATTGCTTTGTTGACCAGAGGACTTGGCGGCAATCCTTTGGTAGCAGCAACTATCGTTGGTGGCATTTATGTCATTAGCATACTGTTGATGGTGCTGGCTTACCGTCCGATTAAGCGTATGCTGGTCGGTCACTATGGTTTTAGCAATACCTACCAACGGTTGGTGAAAAAATTAGCTCCGAGTCAGGATGTTATTCGCCAATTGCTCAACCCACTTCCGATGACGGTTGGTTTCGGCTTTAATTGGATGGGCTACACCTATCTGATAGCTCGTTACCGTAAAGCTGGGTTTAACCAGTCTATCTGTAACCATCGCACCGTGACCGTAGCTAATTACGTTTATGTAATTGCCAGAGCTGGGTTGAATGAGGTGGTGAATGCTGAAACTGCTGTTATCGAAAGCCAGCGTATTCTTACGGCTCAAGCCGACGAAGCTGCTTTCAACGCAGCAGAGGAAGAACACTACTGGTTGACGCAAGGATGCTAAGGGAGCTAAGAACCAAAACTTACTATCAACTATGCTATTTTATGCAAGTTGGTAGTAGACTTTGGGGCTGAATGGTATCTATAGACTGAATTTTATTCACCAAAAACAATAATAAAAATGGCAAAACCAGTTTTAACCATCGCAAATGTAGAGCAAGAGTGGATTGATCAAAATCGTATCGCTTTCGGCTTTGATGTAATTGGCTTGAATTGTGGTCCCGAACCAGACGTTGATGTCTCACTTCTCGAAGGAGGAGGAAATGACAAAAACGGTTCTGGTGCAGGAGAAACAATTATGGAAAAAGGCATGCTCATGAGTAGTAGCCTTGAGCCTAGAGACCAGATTCGTATCTATGCAAGATGCGGTACTGGACGGGCAATCAAGGTTGTCACGGTAGGCGACCGACCAGCCTAACCATCGTTCTTACATCACATGACACAGTTTACTTACGCATATTGAATGCAAAAAGTAAGCTGTGTTTTTTTATTGCAGGTAATTGCTTTCTATCTATTGCTCTCTATGAGTTATCATAACTCTACGCTTCCTATTTCGGTATTTCATGCTAGAATGTTATTAATAGTACCCGCCAAGGCTATGCTCTAAGTATCCTCAAATTGGCGGGTCTTCTTTATTATATTATGAAAAAAATTCCATTTGATAAACCCGCACTATCCTACGATGAGCAACTAGATAAGCTTATTGAACGAGGTATGACGGTCGCAAATCGTGAACACGCAATACAAACCTTACACCATATCAACTACTATCGCTTAGGGGTTTACTGGTATGGTTTTGAGAGTGAGCATGAGTCACACAGCTTTCAAGATGAAACAAGTTTTGAAGATATTGTTTCTCTTTATGTTTTTGATCGTAAGCTGCGATTATTAGTATTAGATGCAATTGAGCGTATCGAAATTTCGTTTAGAACCCAATGGACGTACCACATGAGTCAAGCCTATGGTTCTCATGCCCATATGAACGAAGCGGCTCATAACCACCCTTGGCAACATACCGTTAAAGAGATGCATCGAGAGCTAAATCGAAGCGACGAACGATTTATCAAGCGTATTATGTCAAAATATAGCGACGATTCACCGCCAATATGGGCAATAAGCGAGATAATCTCATTCGGATTACTATCTAAATGGTATAAAAACTTGAGAGTAAATACCGTTCGTAAAAACATTTCACGCATCTATGGCGTACATCCAGACGTTTTACAGTCATGGATGCAGCATTTAACAGTAGTACGAAATAACTGCGCTCATCATTCTCGCCTGTGGAATCGCACCTTTGAGAAGGTTGCGCCAATTTTCCCGAAACGAAAACCAGCATTACCTAATGAATGGCTCACTAATCAACATCAGCTATCAAACAGCCTGACTATTATCATATACTTACTTGATATTATCTCCCCTCAACATGGCTGGCGAGAAAGGTTTTCGGCACTCGTAGCACAGCACCCTGAAATTCCACTTGTAGATATGGGGTTAGATGAAGACTGGGCACAAAAAGGCATTTGGAAAATTTAACTATCCCCCCTTTGTTGCATGATTACTGCAAAACAAAGAGAACCATTTGAACTAAAAAACAAGTTTCACCTATGCTGAAAAGGGCATCACAAGGGCATCAGTCGCTTTTTGTGGCTTTGGTAAACCCTATAACTATCTGAAGTAAATGGTGATCCCTGTTGGATTCGAACCAACGACCTACTGATTAAAAGTCAGTTGCTCTACCAGCTGAGCTAAGGGATCATCTTTGGTAGAAGGAGGCCTGTTTAACGCGAATGGAGGGCGCTTGTCAATGCCTTAACCGTCAATTCCGCGATCTAAACCTTCTAAAACTTCTTTCGCGTGGTTTTCTAGCTCTCCTACGTCAATGGCAGCGCGCAATCCAGCCATTAATTCCTGATAATAATGCAGGTTATGTAAGGTAAGAAGCATGCTAGAAAGCATCTCTTTGGCTTTAAACAGGTGGTGTAAGTACGCACGGCTGTAATTGGCGCAACATTTACAACTGCATTGCGGATCTAGCGGCTCTGGATCATCTGCAAAGCGGGCATTTTTCATATTCAGCTCACCAAAGCGTGTGAAGGCCTTAGCATTACGCCCTGAACGCGTGGGAAGCACGCAATCGAACATATCAACACCGCGCAAGACGGCGCCCACCAAATCAGACGGTTTACCAACCCCCATGAGATAACGGGGCTTTTCTTTCGTAATATGCGGCATCGTGTTTTCGAGGACTTGGAACATAAGCTCCTGCCCCTCGCCCACCGCCAAGCCGCCAATCGCATAGCCGTCAAAACCGATCTCTTGCAAACCTTTGGCTGATTCTTCGCGTAGGTCAGGGAAAACGCTCCCCTGCACGATACCAAAGAGATGATAGCCTTCGCGTTGCTGGAATGCTTCTTTACTGCGCTTGGCCCAACGCATCGAAAGCTGCATGGATTTATCCGCGGCGGGTTTTTCAATCGGAAAGGGTGGGCATTCATCGAGCACCATCGTGATATCGCTGCCAAGCAAGTGCTGAATCTCAATCGAACGCTCAGGCGTGAGATGATGCTTACTACCATCAATATGCGAACGGAAGGTCACACCTTCTTCTGTCATCTTGCGCAAGGCAGACAGAGACATCACTTGAAATCCGCCTGAATCTGTAAGGATCGGCTTATCCCAATTCATAAACTTATGCAGTCCGCCTAGCTTTGCGACACGCTCCGCCGTGGGACGCAGCATAAGGTGATACGTATTACCCAGTAGGATATCAGCACCCGTTTCCGCCACTTGCTCGGGATACATGGCTTTAACGGTACCTTGGGTACCCACCGGCATGAAAGCGGGGGTGCGGATGTCGCCATGCGCGGTTTTAAGGGTGCCTGTACGGGCATTCCCATCAGTCGAGTGAATCGTAAATGAAGTCATGGCCCACCGTAAAACAGACCTTACAGCGATTGTCCAGCTTCATCCGTATTTATTAGAATACCGAAATATCGCTCTGCGCAAGATCCGTGACACCCGTCAGCGTAATCGTGCCCTCGCCGGCCAATGTAATGACGGTATCAGCACCAATGACTTGTGACGCTGCGATGACTTCTGCTGCTGTCGTGACGCCAGAAACTCCGGTAAAGGCGAGTGAGTCGCCCCCTGTGTCAAAGTCGGTAATCACATCATGATCGAAGGATACAGCAAATTGGAAAATATCATCTCCATCGCCGCCAGTGAGCGTATCATCGCCTGAACCGCCAATGATCGTATCGCTACCGATCGTGCCATTAAGTACATCATCAACAGGAACACCGAGTTCAAGTTCAACGAGACCATTGCCGTAAATTCCACCCGAGCCAAGGATATTAGCATTGCCGTCATTATCCCAATCGGCTAGCACCAACTCATCGACATTATTAAAGCTTACGCGCTGTGATGTACCATCTAAGTTATAACGCATCACACCATTGATAGCCGCACCATTTTGCAGCGCACCGTTAGACGAAATCACTTCATTCACGCCATCATTATCAATATCGCCATAAGCGAAGTTGCCAATATCATTATAGGTGAAACGAGTCCCCACATTACCGCCCTGGAACACAACAGCATTTTCAGCGACAACCCCATTTGGGTAAGTCGCATCAATGGTTAGAATTTCAAGCCCTTCATCCAAATCAAAATTACCGACAGTAAAATTAGGATCAGACACGTAAGTATGACTCACTATCGAACCATCTAGCTCATAATAAACAAGTCCCGTAATAGCCACACCATTTTGGTAAGTACCATCATTGGAAATCACTTCCATCGCATCGTCACCATCAATATCCGCCACTTGGAAGCCTGTTCCAAGATCATTATATGTTAAACGTGTTTGTACTCCTGAAGCATCATACCAGACGGCCCCTACGAGCGGATCACCATTGGCGTAAGCCCCCATATTTCCAAGCACATCCAGCTCGCCATCAAAATCAATATCGGCTACTTGGAATTCACCCACTCCATTATAGGTAATGCGGTTGAATGTACCATCAGATCCATCATACCAGCCCACACCCGTTTGCGCATCACTGACAATATCAAGCACACCATCTATGTTAAAATCAGCAATTCTATAATTACCTGGATCAATGGATAACACGCGATTAGCGTTCATATCCGTACCGTCAATCCAGACGATACCCGTGCCAAAGACGCCATCTTGGGTAATAATGTCAGAAACAGCATCACCATTAAAATCAGCAATTTCAAACGTTCCTAAGTCAAGCGAAGTAATACGGTTAGCCACTGCATATTGATTTTCGGTTCCTTCAATCAGAAGCCCAGCAGGTGCAGCTGCAGCCACTTCCTCCAACCCAATAAAATTCTCAACGGTAATAGTCCCAACTTGTGTATTTTGCAATATGACCGTCTGACCCCCGCCTAAATTCAACACTGTATCGGCATCAACTTGCGCTAGATTCAAATTCTCGAACAGCAATCCACCAAAATCCGTCAGGTCAATTTTATCGGCTGTGTCATTAAAATTAAAATCGCGGATGGTATCTGTATCGCCAGTGCTCACATCAACAACAAATGTATCTGAACCCAAGCGGCCCCAGATCACTTCGCTACCAGCACCGCCATTAATCACATCATCGCCTTGGCCGCCATGAATATAATCATTGCCTTCGCCGCCATTTAAAGTGTCATCACCGCCTTGGCCGTAAATTTTATCTTTGCCATCGCCGCCATCAACCACATCATTTTGTCTGCCTGCATAAACGAGAGCAGCATCGTCACCTGCATTGATGATATCCTCGCCTTTGCCGCTACGAATCGTATCTTCGCCTGCGCCGGCATTAACAATATCAACGCCGCTGCCTGAATGAAGAAAATCATCGCCGTCACCGCCGTTCAGCGTGTTATCGCCATTACCTGCATAGACGATATCATTACCTGCACCGGAAGAGATGCTATCATTGCCACCTTTTGTTGCGATACGGTCATTTCCCGCATGGCCATAAATCGTGTCATTATCAGCATCTAATTTATACGTCCCCACACGTTTATTAACATAAGCGCCTGTCGCCACGACTGTCGCACCCTCGCTTAGCGTGATGTCTGCAAAACTATGCGTATAAAGCAATGTTTCCGCACCTGCGGTTAAAGTGATACTTCCTGTTTCACCGCCAACCACTTCCCAAATATAAGTTACATCGGTAAACCCCTCATTGCTGATACTCCAAATATATTCACTCCCGCTTACACCATCGACGTTACGTTTTCCAAGAGAAGACAGAGAAATAGACATGAGTTTTTACCTTCCGAGGTTCTTATTATTCTATTCTCAGAGTATGGCACATCAGTCATTAACAAGGCTTTAAGACCAAGGCATAAAAGTTTATTTTTTTTAATCATTGGGAATTGAGGCTTCTCATTTTCGAAGCGATCCCTCTAAGGAGAGTTTGGTGCGACCAAGAGGACTCGAACCTCCACAGGATTTCTCCCACATCGACCTCAACGATGCGCGTCTACCAATTCCGCCATGGTCGCACGAGGTCAGATGCGTCTATATAGAGCCTCAAATTGCTTTAGGCAACCGTCTCTACACTTTTAACCGGTAAATTTATTTACTTCTTAACGTTTTATGCTGATAAATAGAGAATGAGCGAAACGGAAACAGTCGAACCCAACGTTGCAACCATCGCCGTCGATGACAGCCTCATCCATGCGGTAAAGCATGCGGCACGCGCGGAAGATACCACTCAATTGCGTGCCCTCACCCTTGATTTGCATCATGCCGATAGCGCCGCTTTAATTGGACTCCTATCGCCCGCTATTCGCGCGCCACTCATTCATGCCCTCACTCCAGATTTTGCACCTGAGATATTGACCTATCTTGATGAAGAGATTGTGCAAGAGATCATGGATCTCATCGGTACCGAGAAGATCGCCGAAGCGCTCGCCGAGCTAGAAACCGATGATGCGGTAAGCGTCATCGAAGATTTACACGAAGACGAACAACAAGAGCTCCTCGAGGCAGTTTCCGATGAAGCGCGAGCTGATTTAGAGGAAGGCCTTGCCTACCCTGAAGAAAGCGCTGGCCGCTTAATGCAGAAACGTTTTGTTTCTGTCCCTGAATTTTGGGATGTCGGGAAAGTCATTGATCACCTACGCGAAGCCGATAATTTACCAGAAGATTTCTATGAAATTATCGTTGTAAGCCCTCGCCACCATCCGGTTGGAAGTGTCATGCTCTCTCGCATCATGCGAAATACACGTGAAACCGCTATCAATGCTCTCATGAAAACAGACATCCATCCCATTTCTATCGAAACGGATCAGGAAGAAGTCGCAGAGATTTTTCGTCGCTACGGAATTGCCGAAGCGCCTGTCATCAACAACTCTGAACGCGTCGTCGGGGTGATTACCATTGACGATATCGTCACGGTGATTAAGGAAGAGGAAGAAGAAGATTTCATGCGCGCCGGCGGACTCTTAGAGCAAGACATTCACGCAGGCCTACTGCAAACCGTCAAGCAACGCCTGCCCTGGCTGCTGATTAATTTAGTCACCGCGTCCTTAGCAGCCTATGTTATTAGCCGCTTTGAAAGCACGATTGAACAGATGGTTACGTTAGCCGTGTTAATGCCGGTTATCGCCTCTCTATCTGGCAATGCGGGCACTCAAAGCCTGACCGTCGCGGTTCGTGGTATCGCCACACGTGAGCTGCAGCGCCATAACGCCGTTTCTATTATCCGCAAAGAAATGCTCACCAACCTGCTTAACGGCATCATGCTTAGTATCGTTGCCAGTGGCGTCATTTGGGGGGTCTATCGTGACCTCGAACTCGCCGCGATTTTCTCAGCCGCCATTATCGGCACACTCTTTGTTGCAGGATTCGCCGGAGCATTTATCCCGCTCTTTCTGGCACGCATTAAAGTTGACCCAGCGATCGCATCCAGCGTGTTTGTCACCACACTGACTGATATTGTGAGTTTCTTTAGTTTCTTGGGGCTGGCAGCTTGGTTGCTACTCTAGTCGTTAGTCTACTTGATTGCTAATCAGGCGAATATTTTCTAGCAATCGTACTTCGTCTTCAGCCGTATCTTCTTGCGTCATTTCGATTTGTGGCTGCATCGCATCTTCTAAATGCACACGATCCGTACGTTTAAACTTACCATCCACAAAAGCACCCTCTTCCATTGAAAGCACTTCATGCATGATGCTACCTTCTACCTTTGCGCTCGTATAGAGGTGAACATCTTTCGCACGAACAAGACCTTTAACCTGACCGTAAACTTCAATCTCATCCGCTTGCAAATCACCTGCTACGACACCGTCTTTGCGGATAGTAATTTTCATTGCACGAACATTACCTTCAATACGGCCATCAATATCAACAACACCGTCACTGATAAGATTACCCATAATGTTCATATCACGTGAAATGAGCGATGGCGCTGAGTTACGTTGAGCACGAGATTTCTTAGAATCTTTATCTTTTTTACTACCGAACATAACTGCCTGCCTTAATAAATTTCATTGGATTAACTGCCGTCTTATTATAACGCACTTCATAATGCAAATGTTCGCCGGTACTGCGTCCTGTCGTGCCTTGGTTACCAAGGCGCTGCCCCTTTTTCACACGCTGGCCTTTATGCACCGCAAGTTTGCTTAGGTGCGCGTAGCGAGTGGTGATACCAAAACCGTGATCCACCACCACCATTTTACCGTAAGCACCCCGTCGTTCAGCCGACACCACACGGCCATTGGCTGTTGCCACAACACGTGCGCCTTTTTTACCGACGAAATCTTGCCCTGAATGGACTGCTGGACGGTGGGTGAATGGGTCATAACGACGCCCAAAACGACTCGTCGTACGAGCAGAAGCCACAGGCTTACCCAACGGCAACCGTTCCACCAAATGCTGTAATGCCAGTGCTTCATCAATATTTTCAATTAAGTTTGGCGCCAAATCTTGCACAGTGTCTGGCAAATAAGGTCCACCCTGGTTTTTATAGGCTTCACTTTGCGTACGAGCGATCTCTTTTTTCGCCTTACGTGTTAAAGTCGATGCTTCCAAACCGGTACGCTTCACCACATCACGCAACTCTTTAATTTTATCCTGAGTGCGCTCCATTACCGTGGTGACAATATCTTCATTCTCTTGCTGTAATTTCAGCAAATTATCTTCCAAAAACGAAATGCGCTCCATCAAGCGGCTTTTCATTTCTCCTAGACGCTCTGCGTCCATGATCGTGCTATCATCAACTTTAAGCTCATCTTCTTGTGAATGCTGATCCAACACGAACTTAGCGTATTTACTTAGATCGCCCTTCGCTTCTTTCAGCTTCTTCAGATCATGCTTTAAGAGACTATATTCCTCACCAATTTTGCGCTTTTGCAACGTAGTAGACACGAGCTGGCGGTCTTTTTCTTCCAACACATGTTGGGCAGTCATATAGCTACCTGTTGAGTAAGAGACCCAGCTAAAGCCTCCAACAACTAACGCTAACAACAGAAACTGGGTTGCACCTGCAACCGGATAGTGGTCAACAGACTCATCAGACATTACGATTAAGTTGCGACGGTGAAACACCTTGCGAAAATAATATTTGAAACCTTTGCGACGATTGGCTCGCATATCTACCCTTTGTTATTTATACCTTAATTATTATTTTTATTCTTTTTATAAGCTCCAGAAGTTAAGGCTACCGCCAAAGCCAGGGGTTTTAACCTCCCCATAATTTGTAATACTTATCCCATATTTTGGGCTCTCAAACAAGTGCTATCCTACAACATAGGCTAGTCGAGTGAAATATCCGCTCTATCCGCAGGGCCGCCAGAATTTTCCAAACCTTTTGCTTGCACAATAATACGATCCATCGCAATTCCGTTATCAATAAAGAACGCCCGCAAACTTAGCCCACGAGAGAGCGAAATCATATTTGCTGCTTTACTTTCATCCTCTTCACCGCTGGCAAACGAGGATATAATAACACGCTTCTTCTCTGCTTTTGCCTTCTTGGCAATATCTACCAATTTTGCTTTTTCAGCATCTGGAATATCCGTGTCATCCACGCCATACCCAATACGCAAATCTGCCATCGCGTGTTTCGCAACAGAAGCTGGGGAAACCTTCGACTCTGGTGGTAAAGATGCAACATCGAACTCTTCTATTTTCGGCACTTCAAGAACTGGCTCAGCTACTTTAACAGGCTCAGCCGCTTTAACCGGTTCAGGCAGAACAACGGGTGCTAGCTCAACTACAGGAATTTCAACGACAGGCGCTTCAACTAACTCCACCTCATTCACCTCAAGCTCAGGTAAGCCTAGATCATCCTCCAGGAAACGAGCCCCCACATCTTCAGAGAGCAAATCCATAGAAGGAAGCGCAGGCTCTTTCTCTTTCCCTGCTACCGGGAGCTCTGGCGGAAGAACATTTTGAGCCGTTTCTTCCTTAGTCACCACTTCTTCATTTATTTCAGCAAGTTTCGCCGGCACAACAGATGGCGTCGGCGCTTTTTCTTCCGCTTTATCGCCCAACAAACCTTTGAAGGTTTTGGTAATACCTGGGAACATGCTTTCTTCTTGAACAGGTGCGGCAGGTGATTGTACAGCCGACGGCGCGACAGCTGGCTCTTGCTTTTCTAGTAACGCCAACTCTTCTTCTAATGCGGCGATTGGAACGGCAGGAGCGCTCGGCTCAACAGGTTCAACCTCCTCTAATGCCAGTTCCATGAATGATTTTTCATCTTCACTCGCCACTTTGGCAGGTGCGTCTTTTTCACTATCTAACGCATTACTAAGGAAAGATTCATCTGCTGGCGTCATAGGCTTAGCAGGCTCTTTGAGTAGCTCCGCAACGGATATTACAGGTTCAGCGACAATTGACTCAGGCAATTCAACAATTTCTGGAACCTCAACTACGGGAACTTCCACTATAAGTACCGGCTCTTCTACCACAGGCGCTTGTATTACCGGTTCTGCAACGATTGACTCTAGCAATGCGGCTACAGGCACTTCTGTCTTCGGAGTTTCGATTTTAAGCACAGGCTCTTCTACTACAGCCACCTCTACTACCGGCTCCGGCAACGCGACGATTTCTAGAATTTCTTCCTTAGGGTCCTCAATAAAAGAGTCTGCAATAACAGAAGCTTCAATCGTAGGGACTTCTGCAATCATCTGCGCGATTGGCGATGTCGGTTCACTCTCTTGACCTAGCCAGTCCTGTGCTGTTGTTGGTAACTCCTCAAGAGCTACAGCAGGCGAACGCTCCACATCGCTTAGCCGCGGAAAATCAGCCTCCGCTTCGGTTACTTTAGACACAGTCGGTTCTGGAAGAACAACAGATAAAGGCTTAGACGCGATAATAGTTTTTTTCTGTATCACCGGGCGGGCGGGCGCAACCAGTGGCTCCTGCAATAGTTGAGCCGGCTTAGAAACAATAATCGGCTCAGGGGTCACGGGCACAGACTTCACTGGAGCAGGCACAGGATTATTGACCTTTTCAACGATCACAAAACCATTTGGCACAGGCAACCCACGTACACGCTCAGGCTCTGCCAGCTCTACCACTTTAGCTGCGGGAGATTCAACAGGGAAAGGTTGCGACTTAATCGGCTGTAATGCGGGCACCGTTTCAACGACGGTATCTACAATTGCCGGCGAAGATTTTTCTAATCTTTCTTCATAACGCTGCGTAACAGCAGGTTGTGCGATCGACTTAACGACAGGAACAGTCTCTGCTCTTTCCAATTCTGGAGAGGTGATCTGCGCAATCATATCGGAAGAAGGGTTCACAGGTGAAGGCTGCTCAAACTCGATCGAGCCATTCAATTCATCTTCGAGGGTCGAAAAGAACGAACCGCTAGTCCCTGCATCATCGACCAAAACGGGCGCTTCGACCACAATAACGGGGGCGGAACCAACGACACGCGGCACCGCAAGAGGAACAATATTAGGTTGCTCAATTAGCTGCGGAACTTCACTTTTTTTACTGTCATCACCCGAGAATAATCCAGCCACTTGATCAATGAATGATGCAGATTCGACTTCATTTTCCGCTAATACTTCAACCGGTGCCGCTTCCGACTCTAGCGAGTCAGCAATAGCGAATTTTGAAGCCGATTGCGGCAATGGCTGCATTATAATCTGTTCTTCAGACGGCTCGACCTTCACCCGCTCACGACGCGGCAAAGGCTGCATCACCACTTGCGTATTGGCAGATGCTACACGAGCTCTAGCACGTGGCAACGGTTGCACAACGCGCTCACTACGAGCAGCCGATCGCGCAGCCGGAATAGTGCGCACCACTTCTGAAGCAAAATTATCACTCGTATAGGCGGGCATTGGAATAGCACGAACCGCTTGCGGCGCTTGCTGGCGGGCCATTTGACGATTCACCTGACTACGCTGAAGCGAATTTAACACTTCCAAATGAATCTCAACACTCGGTAGATTAACACGACGATTGCGCTGAGCCTCAGAGGCTGCGGGCATTAAAGCCATCGCAGCAACAGAAGATACAAGCGCTAAAGTAATCAATTTTTTGGAATTACGTCGCATCTGTCCCCTGTTATTTTGTGCATGCCCGCACATATCAAAACATTATACCGATTAAGGCAAGTACGAATTGCACATTAGGCCGCTTTTGCTATCCAATGTGGCTTCACTACATTGAGCAAGGCTTTATGCATCTTAGGCGTACCCACAACCAATGTCGTAGGGTCCGTCACATCATCATCACCGTCTAACTGTGTGACTTCTGCACCAGCTTCTTTCGCCAGCAACAAGCCTGCCGAAATATCCCAACGCTTAAACGCGGTATACCAACCGGCATCATATTTTCCAGCAGCGATGTAAGCCAAATCCAAGGCGGTCGCACCCATGGTACGAATCCCTTTTGATTGCTCAGTCACTTTCAAAAACAGCTGCATCGATTTTTTGTA
Source organism: Rickettsiales bacterium (assembly GCA_029252805.1). Classification (NCBI taxonomy): domain Bacteria; kingdom Pseudomonadati; phylum Pseudomonadota; class Alphaproteobacteria; order Rickettsiales; species Rickettsiales bacterium. The sequence continues at coordinate 94,902 of JAQXAR010000015.1, read as the reverse complement.
ACTCGCGCGATCATGCTTTGGCGAATGCGTGATGAGTAATGACTCATCAAACTTATCGCGCTTACTCACCTCAATACGTCCATCGTTTAAGAAAGCACCCTTGCCTTCTTCCGCAATGAAGCAATCACCGTGAATCGGATCATAAATCACCGCTGATACAGGCACCCAAGCACCATCCGATAATCTCCGCTTTTCCAATGCGATAGAGATACAAAGATAAGGTATCGCATGAATAAAGTTCGTCGTTCCATCGATCGGATCAACCACCCAACGAAAATTACGATCTTCACCGATAATCTCGCCACCTTCTTCAAGCAGAAAACCATATTTTGGGCGAGCGTAAGAGAGATCCGATTTAATAATTTTCTCCGCTTTCAAATCCGTTTGAGTCACAAAATCAAGTGTCCCTTTACGCGAAATTTGTAGCTTGGTGACTTCACCAAAATCACGACGAATACCATGTGCAGCATTTTCAGCTGCCTTGATCATCACGTTTAAATTTGCAGAATTAATAGCTGGCATGATTAATCTTTCGCTCTCTCGACATATTCGCCGGTTTCAGTATTTACCACCACACGTGTACCCGCAGAAATATGCGGAGGCACAAGGATATTCACACCATTTTCTAATATCGCTGGTTTGTAGGACGAAGAAGCGGTTTGCCCCTTCACTACGGCATCAGCCTCAGTAATTTCTAACGTCACATGCTGTGGAAGCTCAATGCCAATCGGCTCGTCTTCGTAGCTTTCAATCGCCACCACCATACCATCCGTTAGGAACGGTAGCTGCTTTTCATCCAGCATATCAGCATTGACCGTAATCTGCTCATAGCTTTCCTGATCCATAAAATTCAACAACGTTTCATCCGCATAAAGGAACTGATAATTCTGTTGGTCGAGGCGAACTTTCTCCACCTTCTCATCCGAACGAAAACGCTCATTCAGCTTTGTACCATCGCGGACATCTTTCATCTCCACTTGCATGTAGGCGCCACCTTTACCCGGCTGCGTATGCTGCGTCTTAACAACCAGCCATAGGCGGTCGCCCTTATGCATCAACACATTACCTTTACGAATCGTGACACCGTCAATTTTCATGAGTGACCCTTTATGTTAGACTGCGCGCGGTATATCAGGCGACAGCCGCCGCGGCAAGCGCTTCCTGTATTGCAGCGTTATAGGCCCTCACTCCAGCACCCGCACCTTGCGCATGATCCCAAATACCCGTAATCACAGCAATAAAGTCAGCGCCAGCTTGCACCAACGGCTTGCAGTTATCGGGCGTAATGCCGCCTATCGCCACAGACGGAATCGTCGTAAATTGCGTCCACCCCTCTAGCAACTCCGTTGTGGGCGTTCCCCATTTTTCGAGCTTCTCTTTGGGCTTAGAAGTCGTTTCATAAAAGGCACCGAAAGCAACATAAGCAGCACCCTGCTCGCCCGCTTCCATCGCCAGATGATTTGAAGCGTGGCATGTCACCCCCAAGATCACTCCTTCCGGCAATTTATCGGCAATCGCTTTAACACTCGTACCCTCGAGATCCTCTTGCCCCAGATGCACCCCATCCGCACCCACTTCTAATGCGATCTCCACACTATCATTCACCATAAAAGCGGTACCATGCGAATGGCAAATCGGTATAAGCGCTTTCGCCGCCTCACGAATTTCCTCATCTGAAGCCTCTTTCAAGCGCAACTGCAAACAGGCAATATCGCCCGCAGCCAAAGCTTCTTCAACCTGCAGAATAAATTCCGAAAGTTCAAACTGCGGCGGGGTGATGGCGTAAAGCCTACATTTTTGTGAAACAGACATAATAATTCACCTCCAAGTCACTATCGGACATTTGCCATTCCCATTTAAGTGGGTTCATGACCATGCCTTTGCTTGCCGTATGCTTCAGGCCGTGAGCCTGCAAAGGCTGGATGAGCTCCGCTGGCATTAAAAACTTCTTCCAATCATGCGTGCCACGCGGCAACCAACGCAGTACATATTCAGCACCGACAATCGCCAGAGCGTAGGATTTCATAGTGCGGTTCAGTGTACTCATGATCAGAACACCACCGGGCTTTACAAGCTTAGCGACTGATTCCAAAAACAACGCAACATCACTCACATGCTCGATAATTTCTAACGCTAGCACCACGTCAAATTGCGCACCCTTTTCGGCCAATGCTTCCGCCGTTGTCGTACGGTAATCAATTTTCAGCTGCATGGCTTGCGCATGTGCTATCGCTGTTTTGACATTCTTTTCGCCGCCATCAATACCGGTGACTTTCGCGCCCAAGCGCGCCATCGGCTCGGAGACAAGCCCGCCGCCGCAGCCGATATCAATCAGGCTTTTACCTTTAAGCGTCTCGCAATCGAAATGCTGATAGATCGTATCGCGCACATAACGCACACGTATTGGGTTAATTTTATGTAGCGGCGCAAATTTACCGCTTTCATCCCACCATTCTGCCGCAATCGCGGTGAATTTCTCAATTTCTTGTGGTTCTAAGGTGGTTGCAGTCACTCGCCTATTCACTTTCTAATTATTTGCGGTTATTCATTATCTATGGCGTTGATCGATCAATTACAAGCATTACCCGCACAGTGGGAAGCAATGGCGCGCGACTGGCTTACCCCTCTCAAAGAAGAAGCGAAGCTACTTTTCACACGTGCCAAGGAACCGCTAGACTCAGCCTTTCGTTTAGGAGAAGAATTATTATTAGAGCGCCAATTTGAAGAAGCGAAAATTCGTTTTAAATTTGTCCTGTGGCGCAACCCCGTTCATGCGCTCGCGCTGTATAAGCTGTCCGTTTGCCATTTGGCATTGCATGAGAAACATGAAGGGCTGCAAGCACTCAACAAGTCGCTTACTTTTGATCCCAAGAACGAAATGGCGCTTTACTTAAAGGCAACCTACGAAGATGGGAAATATGCTGATGGATACGCGCCACACACGACCCCCACTCCTTTTATCCTTAGCAAATTCACAAAACGCGCAGCAAAATATAACCTCAATGAATTGGAAAAGGGCTATCGCGGCGCCTCTGAGCTTTACGACCAAATTCTAACGCTTGGTATCACCCCTGAATCCATTTTAGAAGTGGGCTGCGGTACGGGACTCTGTGGCGGCTTACTTTCGACCTTGACCGACAAACTGATCGGCGTCGATATCTGCCCTGCGATGATAGAAGAAGCGCAAGAGCTAGAGTTCGATTCTTACGCTGAATTTATCGAAGCAGATTTACGCGACCATCTCCTTCTATCACCGAACCTCAATTACGAACTGATCGTGGCCGCCAACGTCATCTCCATTACAGGCGGGATTGCGGCGGTGATGGATGGAGCCGCCAAAGGCCTAAAACCTGGCGGCTATTTTATCTTCACCGCCCTCGCCCTTAGAGCGACCGAAGGCTATCGCTATATCAGTGATATTCAACGTTTTGCTCATAGCAGTCATTACCTGAAGACCCAAGCGGAACGAGCAGGCTTAAAAGCGATTTCCTTGCGCGAAGTGACACTCTACGAAGATGACCCTCGCCCCTCTTACATGGTGGTCTTGCAAAAGTGAGGGAGGTCACGTTAGGGGATGTCGATGGGTTAGCGCAATTGCATCAGGAATCTTTTCCCAAGGGCTGGGATGCTGCACAGTTCACTGAACTCCTAGGTAGCGGCGTACGAGGGTGGTTAATTGCAGGTAGTGCCTTCATCCTCATTCGTACTGCCGCAGATGAAGCCGAAATCATTACACTCGCCACCACCCCGAGTGCTCGCCGCCAAGGACATGCGGAGAGTTTGTTAAAACATGCTATCTCAATCTTATGCTGCACAACAACAAACCGATTCTTCTTAGAAGTACGTGACGGCAATGAAGCCGGTGCCGCCCTTTACCTAAAGCATGGATTCACCCAAATCGCCACCCGCTCTCGCTATTATGGCATGCCCGATGGCACCCGCAAAGATGCACTCGTAATGGAACTAGCGCTTGGCTAACCTTGATTGTTTGACTAGGCTGGCTGCATGAACGCACTTATCAAACACTTCATCACTCTGTTTTATACGAACTTCAAAAAGGCGATTCAGCGCTTTCCTCTCACCTTTTTCTTTTCGGCACTGCTCACCCTGCTCGCCTTGATCGATTTATATCATCGCTCATTTATGTTCTTTGATTACAGCATCTCAAGTAAGCTGCTGGACCGCTTCGAACTATTCGCAGGCTGCATGCTGTTGATCACATATTGTCTCACCCTTTACCGCGAGAAACAAAACACCTCGCTCATAACTTCGGTGGCTTACGGTGCGATCGTTACGGCTGTTTTCGGATATAGCCTCCTCTTCACGCAACATCTCGGACTCGCCTCGCTTTTCCTGGTTAATGCCTCCGTGATCATCCTCTTTTGCGCACCTTATTTCCTCAAACCTATTGAGGATTCCCAATGCTGTCAGCACAACACCCTTCTTAGCAGCAACCTCCTCTTTGCGATATTATCGACGTTCATTCTTTGTGGTGGGTTATCACTCGTCTTGGTAAGCCTTGAGTACCTGTTTGAAATCGACATCCTTCATAAAACTTACAATGTTATTTGGATCTTAGGGACAGCGCTCTTTGCGCCAGTCTATATGCTAGCAAACACTCCCACCCCTGCAGAAACAGCGAACTCAAAAGAACTAATCTACCCTAAGGGCGTTACCTTTATCGTACGCTATCTACTGTGCCCTTTACTACTCGTGTACACGGCGATCCTTTATGCTTACGCCGCAAAGATTTTATTCCAAATGGAACTCCCAAAGGGCAACCTCACCTATATGGTGATCACTTATAGTGGCATTGGCTTCCTCACCTACCTCACCGCTTACCCTCTTGCCCAAGCTGGCATCGCAATCGCGCACCTCATACGCAACCATTTCTTCAAACTTCTTACCCTGCCGATTCTTCTCATTTTTATCGCCATCGGAGTGCGCATCTTAGACTATGGCATCACATGGCAACGCTACGCCGTTGTCGCATTCACATTGTGGCTCGCAGGTTCGGCCCTCTATATGATTTTCTCTCAGCGCAAGTCTTTCAATCTAATCACTTCGGTGTTGGTCGTGATGTTAGTCGCAGCAAGTATTGGCCCGTGGGGCGCGAATTCCGTCAGCATTTCCAGCCAACAAACGCGCCTCAAAAACATACTTCATACGTTCGATCTATTGAATAAAGACGGAATAATTAAACCCACTCAAGCTCCCGAAAACTTCACCAATAAACAAGTTTCGCTGATACACTCCATGGTTAGTTACCTTGAAAATTACGATAAAGGCGGAGATTGGGAAGCGCTCTTCCCATCGGATAGCAAAGACACAAAACCCACGAGCACCAATCACTATATGACGCAACTTGGCTTCCCTAACTCGCAGCAATCTTATTATGGAGGACGGCACAATATTCAAGACCAGCCATTTTCGCATGAAATGCGCTTCCAGCGCCAAGGTCGAAATACCGACTTTATTTTTGTGAAAGGCTATGATTATCAAGGTCGAAGCAGCCAGTATGTGAATAGTGGAAATTATAAGAAAAAGAGTCACGTTCGCCTAGGTTTAGCTGACAACCAACTCAGCCTAGAAACGCAAATGAGTGCGACCGGTATCACGATTTATCAAGAAAAAAAGAGACTCGGTTTCCTTAATCTCGTCGAAGTTTACAAAGCACTACAGGCTAAAGGAATCACTCTTAATGTCTCCAAAAAAGACCGTACTTTATTGGATGTTTCTAGCACTCAAAATGCCGCAGGCTGGAAATTCAAAATCCTATTGAATAACCTAAAATTCAAAGAGACTAAGGGCGAAGTCAAGCTGACTCAATATAACGGAAAATTACTCATTAAAACTCCGTAACTCGCTAACCTCAGTAAAACTCTTGTGTTTCTGGGGTTGCACAAGCGTTTTACTTGGCATACACCCAATGCCCTATGGCACTTATTGTACAGAAATTTGGTGGAACCTCCGTCGCGGATTTAGAGAAAATTCGTCATGTGGCGGAGCGTGTCAAAGCCGAAGTTAATCGCGGCAATAAAGTCGTCGTGGCCGTTTCTGCTATGGCCGGCGTGACCGATCAACTCGCCGCATGGAGCCGCGAGATGTCTCCCCTTATGACGCCTGAAAACTGGGCGGAATATGACTCCGTCGTCGCATCAGGCGAGCAAGTCACCTCCGGCCTCCTCGCCCTGCGCCTGCAAGAGCAAGGCATAAATGCGCGTAGCTGGGCGGGCTGGCAGCTTCCCCTTCGCACCGTCGGCAGCCATGGACGCGCTCGGATCGAAGCCATTGATACCGACATGATGCATGAAGCACTCGATCGCGGCGAAGTCATCGTCGTGGCCGGATTCCAAGGCATCACCGCCGATAACCGCATCGCGACGCTTGGCCGTGGCGGCTCGGATACCACAGCTGTTGCGATTGCTGCAGCACTCAAAGCAGACCGTTGCGATATCTATACCGATGTCGATGGCATCTATACGACGGACCCGCGCATTGTGAAAGCCGCCCGCAAGCTACAAAAAGTAGCCTATGAAGAAATTTTAGAAATGGCCAGTCAGGGCGCAAAAGTTTTGCAAACACGCTCGGTTGAAATGGCCATGAATTATGGCGTGACGGTGCAGGTACTTTCCACCTTCTCCGACGAGCCAGGAACCTTATTAGTAGAGGAAGATCAAGTGTTAGAACGTAGACGAGTAACCGGCATTACCTATAGCCGCGATGACGCAAGAGTAACGCTCACCAATGTAGCGAACGTACCGGGTATTTCTGCTAAAATCTTTGGCCCTTTGGGCGATGGCGAAGCAGAAATCAACGTCGATATGATTGTCCAAAACGTGTCCGAAGATGGTTCACGCACCGATATGACCTTCACCGTGCCCCAAGGCGACCTCGCCAAAACAGTGGAAGTGATGGAAGCCGCGAAAGAGACAATCGGCTTTGAAAGCATGCATTCAGATTCCGGCGTTTCAAAAGTATCCGTCATTGGTGTCGGTATGCGCTCCCATGCAGGTGTCGCGACCACGATGTTTACGACACTGGCTGAGAAGGGTGTCAACATCCTCGTTATTTCAACGTCAGAAATCAAAATTAGTGTCTTAATCCAAGAAGAATACACCGAACTAGCCTTACGTGCCTTGCACAGTGCCTTTGAACTAGACGCGGAACCAAAGGTCGTCACCGGTTAATTTACGATCACACTTGTGACGAGTGCTAGCAACTCCGCTTGATCTTCCACTACCGCATGAATCGGATGTGGCACTGTGTCAGCCTTTGTCTGCAGGCCATAAAAGATTGCCGTATAGCCGGCATTCTTGGCAATTTCCATATCGACAGCACTGTCGCCGACGAACCAAATATCGTTACCATGCGGGTGCGGGTAATGCTCTAGCGCCATGATTGCATGGTCTGGGTGCGGCTTATCATTCGCTGCATCATCGGCGCCAATGATCGCCTTAAAATAATGCGCCCAGCCGATAGTCTCCGCTTCAATGCGCAAAGTGGGACCCTTTTTATTACTCACCACGGCCTGATAAAGCCCCGCGACTTCGATTGCCTTCAGCACCGCTTCGGCACCCTCAATCGACACAAGGCGATCCTTATGCACCTGCGCATAACCATCCAGATAATACTGCCCTGCCTCTTCCCAGCGATCACCAAAAAGCTTCGGAAAATAGTCGCGCATGGATTGCTGAACATTGACCTTCACCTCTTCCAAGGTCCATGGCTGCTTATCCATCTTGCGAAAACAATACGCCAACGCCTCATGAATCACCGGCCATGTATCTACCAACGTATTATCCCAATCGAATAATATCGCCTTGGGTTTCATTAACTCCATAACGTGTAACCTGTTTGCGTTTTAATATGTTCGATAAAACCACCCAACAGACGCTGCGTAATTGCACCCGGTGTGCCACTCCCAATTGTCGAGTCATCCACTTTTACAACGGGCAGAATATTCGTCGTCGTACCGGTTAAGAAGGCTTCATCCGCCGCAAGCATCTCGGCCTGACTGAAAGGTTTTTCCAACACCTTAATTTGCATGTCTCGTGCGATTCTCAAGGTTACTTCACGCGCAATGCCGCTTAAGATTTCGTTCGTCGATGGATGTGTTTGCACCACGCCCTCTTTCACGATGAAGAAATTAGAAATCGAGGCTTCTGACACATCACCATTCTCTTTAATCAGAATCGCTTCACTCGCACCCGCCTCGGTCGCGGCTTGTTTCGCCATCACATTACCGAGCAAGCCCGTCGTTTTGATATCGCAACGTTTCCAGCGTAAATCCGGATAAGTAATGACACTCGCGCCCTGCTCTGTTAGCCTCTTACCCGGGGTTTTTTGACCAAAGGCCGAGAGCGTAACATTCGGCTGCACCGCCTCCGTATAGACATGACTGCGCGATTGCGTACCGCGCGACACTTGCAGGTAAACCCCACCATGCTCATGCTCGTTACGCTCGACCATTTGGCCTACAATTTCCATCCATTCTGCATGGCTATGCGGGTTCGTTATTTTCAGCTCGCCACACGAATAATCAAGACGCTCTAAATGTCGCTGTGCATCGAGAAGCTTGCCATTGAAAAAGGCGATCACCTCGTAAACACCGTCAGCAAATTGATGTGCGCGATCTTCCATAGGAATCACCGCATCCGCCACATCCTGATAGATGCCGTTTACGTAAACGACTCCCATTAGAACTGCCCTAGATCAGACTTACCACCTTCAAGGAACCCACGAGGTTTAAAGGCAAAATCACGGCGCGTTTCCGCTTCCACAAAGACCATATCTTCGTTCATGCGGCGCGCCATCTCGCCATTAATCTTGCTGCTAAAGAACCATTTACCAATAAAATCGAGAATCATCGGCAGGTATTTCAGCTTAACCGTACGCGGACGCTGCCCGAGTGCGAGAAAGATTCGCTCCACCATTGCGCGATAGCCAACCACTTCGCCGCCGCCAATATTATAGCTCTTATTATGCGTTTTCGTATTGCTGATCACTTTAATCGCCATTTGTGCGAGATCATCGGCATGCACCGGCATACGACGGCCATCGGCAGGCGGGTAAAGGGGGAAGAAATGATAACGACGCGCAAAATCAGAAATCTGCGTCACATTCTCATCCAATCCAAGACCGTAAATCATCGTCGGACGAAGAATGGTAAAACTCGCACCGGCTTTCTGGCAACGCTCTGCTAGGTGTAGTTCCGCCTCTTCCAACGCTTTCACCGTGTCACGCTCCGCCGCATTCGCCGAGTAAATTTTCACGAATACGCTGGTCGAACTAAAAGCAATCACACGTTTGATGCGTGCGTTAAACATCTCAGCAAGTGCGGGTTTCAACATCCACATCGGAGCACAGTGAATCAAGGCTTCAGGCTTATGTTCGCCTAATTCAAGCTTCCCTTTTTCAAGATTCCCACGCACCCAACTAAGGTTCGGATGCTCGAAGTAAAGTTTCGTATGATGCTCCACCGCGACCACTTTTGCACCAGCAGCCAACAAATGACCAATCGTACAAACACCAATTTGCGAGGTTGAACCCGTCACCAAATAGGTTTTATCTTTATGGATCGCATTATCTTTATGATCCTCACGCAGATGACGGTGCAGCCACATCAAACGACGTTCCGAACGTATGCGATCTTTATTCTCAGGCATAATGCGTTTCAACAGCATCCATGCGGACTTCACACCAAAGTTAATCAGCGCGAGTACGGCCATAAACAACCACATCACCTTATTCTCAAACTTATCGAAATAGGTGATAAAGCCTTGCGCTTTTTGCCATTCGACAAAGAAGAAAGAGGCGTTACTAGAACCTTGCAAATGCAAGATATCTACATTCGGCACAAACAGGATTTTACCGCCTGCATCTTGAATACGACGACAGAGGTCAAGGTCTTCAACATGCAGGAAATAGGCCTCATCAAAGCCTTCCAGCTCTTCAAAACGCTCACGGCGAATCGCCATGCATGCGCCCGAAATTGCCGGCACTTCAGTAATCTCTTCCGGAAGTTTTTCTTCATGCAGGTTGAGTCGATCCCAGCTCAACGCTATATCGAGGCGTAACGTTTCAGCCAGCGCCGTGTGCGGCGTTAACAGATTCCGACGGCTTCCACGCTGCTCCGATGCATCAGGGTTGCGCAAGCGACCACCAACCATCCACGCTTCTTCATTCTTATCTAGCGCGATTGCAAAGGCTTTAAGTGCATTTTCGGGCACGATACTATCAGGGTTCAGGAATAGCAGAATATCGCCATTCGCCTCTTTCGCACCGAGGTTACACGCCACACCAAAACCAACATTACCTTGGCCAGTAACCAGCTTCACTTTCTTCTGCGCCGTCTCAGTTTCGCGCAACCAACCCAGCATCTCTTCGGGATTGCCATTATCGACGATCACGAGCTCCGCTAAATTCTTTTGTCCCAATACCGAATCAACGGCGAATTTCAATGCTTCGCCGGTTTGATAGGTCGTCATTACAACAGATACAGTTGTTACCATTGGACAGGGTTCTCCTTATATTGCGCGAAAGTCAGCAGACCTTCGTCTCGCGTGGAAATTTGCGGGTTTTTCAGTGGCCAGTCAACGGCCAATTCAGGATCATTATACATCAAGCCACCTTCGCCCGCTGCATTATACAATCCAGTCACTTTATACAGCATGTCAGCCGGTTCATCACCTAGCACACAAAAGCCATGGGCGAAGCCCGGTGGAATCCAAAATAGACGGCCATTCGTACCGGAAAGTTCAACGCCCTGCCATTGACCATAACTCGGCGAGTCAGGGCGGATATCCACCGCCACATCCCATACTGTACCACGCGAGACGCCGACAAGCTTGCCTTGCGCTGGGTTACTCTGCCAATGCAAACCGCGCAGCACACCCGGCGCTGAACGTGAGTGGTTATCCTGCGACCACTGCGTCGGCAACCCCGCCTCCGCAAACTTCGCTTCGCTATAACGCTCTACAAAGAAGCCCCGCGCATCACCATGCAACGCGAGTTCTACAATTTTGAGACCTTCAATGTCACCGTCGATAATATTCATGCTTTTTCAATTTCCTTCATGCATTCTTTGAGTCCGTCGCGCCAATCTGGCATTTCAACACCCAGAATCGTTTTTGCCTTACTGCAATTCAATCGTGAATTCAGCGGGCGTTCTGCTAGGGTTCGATATTCACTGGTCGGGATCGCTTTGACATTTTTAATCGCTAACTCACCCGAATATTCTTCAAATATCGCTTCCGCAAAACCATGCCACGAGATTGGCTCACCGCAGCCGCCCAGATGATAGATTCCCGTTGGGAAACGCGCTGAACGTGCTGCATTCTCCACCGCTAATAACGAAGCTGCTGCCAAATGCGGCGCATAGGTGGGGCCGCCAATTTGATCATCGACCACGCCGAGCTCTTCACGCTCTTTGCCAAGGCGAAGCATGGTGTTCACAAAATTATTTCCCTGCGCATCATACACCCAGCTAGCACGAAAGATCATCGCATCCACATTGGTTTTGAGCACCATCTCTTCGCCATTTAGCTTACTATGACCGTAAGCATTGACAGGATCGGGCGTATTATGTTCGCTCCACGGTTCCTCGCCACTGCCATCAAACACATAATCGGTTGAATAATGGATAAAAGGGATCCCTTTCACCGCACAATAAGCCGCGATGACTGCCGGCGCCTCCGCATTAATCAGATGCGCCAACGGCTCTTCTTCTTCCGCCTTATCAACATGGGTATAAGCACTCGCATTAAACACAATACTGGGCTTATGGAAGGCGATATTTTCAGGAATCAGCTCAATCAGGCTAAAGTCCAATTCATCACGTCCCATCAACTTCGCCTGCGGCATTAAATCTGCCAAAGCGCGACCCAATTGACCGTTCTTACCAAGAATAAGCGGGCGTGTAAGCATACTAGGCCGCATCAGTCTCCCTAACCGCCTCGCTGAGTAAGCTGCGCAAATATTGCGCGTAATCATGTTTACCATACTTCGTAATCAACGCTTCGAATTCAGCGCGATTTACATAGCCCTGCTTATAAGAAACTTCTTCAATACAAGCGATCTTCAAGCCTTGGCGTGCCTCAATCGTTTGTACGAATTGTGCTGCGGAAATGAGCGAATCCGGCGTTCCTGTATCCAGCCACGCCGTGCCGCGCCCTAGACGCTTCACCTGCAATTGACCTCTCTCCAAATACACACGATTTACATCGGTAATCTCAAGCTCACCACGTGGGCTTGGCTTCAAACCTTTAGCAATTTCGACGACTTGGTTATCGTAAAAATAAAGCCCCGTGACGGCCCAGTTCGATTTAGGCTGCTCTGGCTTTTCCTCAATCGACGTCGCAATTCCACTATCATTAAAATCAACCACGCCATAACGCTCTGGATCTTTCACGTGATAACCAAAGACAACGGCACCTGCTTCCAACTGCGATGCTTCGCGCATATGGGTGCGAATAGATTGACCGTAGAAAATATTATCGCCCAATACGAGGCATACATTATCATCGCCAATAAATTCCTCACCAATAATGAATGCCTGCGCCAAACCATCTGGCGACGGCTGCTCTGCGTAGGAAATGGAAATCCCTAATTCTTTACCATCGCCCAATAGCTCCTGCATCATCGGCAAGTCACGTGGCGTGGAAATAATCAGAATTTCGCGAATCCCTGCATCCATCAACAAGGCAAGCGGATAGTGCAGCATCGGCTTATCGTAAATTGGCAGGAGTTGTTTGCTGATAACGCTAGTCATCGGAGCTAAACGAGTGCCGGATCCACCGGCAAGAATAATACCTTTCATCATGAAAGGAAACTAGGCGATACCTTTGCCGGATGCAACATCAGGTTTCGCTGCATTATCATCAACCCATTTACGGTCGCCCCGTTGGTCCACCATCTTGGTGTTATCAAATTGGTAATTTTGTGATTGAGAGACTTGCTGACTCATGCCCTGAGACAAGCCTTTTCCTTGAGATTGCTCACGTGAGACAGACATTTGTTGTTGAGCCAAGGCATTTTCCCCTCTTCGTAATCTTGTGCCATCTCATTTCGGCGATTAGTTGCGCCCTTCCAACTCGCAACAACCATAGGAACCAAGCCAGCCAGACCTACAAGACCAGCCGCAGCGGTGGCAGTACCGTAAAGAGCAGGAGTGACCACTGACGAAATCGCAGCTCCGTTAAGCAGGTGTGCCCCTACTGAGACAGCAGCCGCCATTGTGCCACCCGTCGCTAAAACGGCCAACCCAGCTGTGGCTACCATAGCCACCGTCATAATAGCAGTACCAATCAAAAAGTTCTTTGCAAGGCCGCCATTGATCAAACTTGGTTTTCGTATTTCTTTGAAACCAGTTTCAATTTCGCGTTTTTGTTTTTGCTTACCTGTAAGCTCTCCAATGATAGATCCAACAACAAAGCCAACAGATATTCCGAGCAAAGGAGTCGAAAAAGGAATTAATACAAAGCCCAACAGCCCCCACGCCCACATTCTGTTTTCGGGCTTACTGGGTTTACCATTAGTAGGAACACGAATTGTCATACCCTAAGGATAACATTAGAGTGTTACCATTTTATGACGACAATCCAACCAAATTACGTGCAAAATCAATCGCCTCAAAGGGCTTTAGGTCATCTGCGCTCTCGCCCACACCAATCGCATGAATCGGCAGGCCAAACTGGTCAGCCAGCGCTACAACCACACCGGCACGAGCAGAGCCATCCAGCTTCGTCACGATGAGCCCTGAAACATTCACCAGCTCTTTAAACGCGACCACTTGAGAGAGTGCATTCTGGCCAGTTGTCGCATCCAGCACCAACACCACATGATGCGGTGTGGTTTCGTCTAGCTTACGCAGCACTTTGACGATCTTTTCAAGCTCCGCCATAAGGTTCTTTTTATTCTGCAAACGGCCGGCTGTATCGATCATCAACACATCAACACCGCCTTGCCTGGCCTGCTCTAGCGCGTTATAGGCAACACTAGCAGGGTCCGCCTCATGATGGCCTGCAATTACAGGAACATCAGCACGCTCACCCCATTGCTGAAGCTGCTCCACCGCTGCTGCACGGAACGTATCCGCCGCACAAAGCATCACGCGCTCGCCTTCACGCTTCCATTCATGCGCGAGCTTGCCAATCGTGGTGGTTTTACCGTTACCATTGACGCCCACCATCATGATCACTTGCGGCGCTTGCGTGCCTAGTTCTAACGGTTCTGCATAGGGCTCAAGAATCTCTGCGATTTCTTCCGCCAACGCTTCCTTAATCTCGTCATCCGTCACCTCTTTATCGAGACGCTTATCGGATAGGCGTTTCGTAATTTTAGCCGCTGTATCAACCCCCAAATCGGCCATAATCAGCAGCTCTTCCAGCTCCTCTAGCGCTTGCGTATCAAGCTTACGTTTCGTGAATACAGAAGTAATATTTTCGCTAATTTGCGATGAACTTTTCGACAGTCCGTTTTTTAATTTTTTTAACCAACTCATGCGGCAATCAACTCCTCATTTTGGGTGGCAGAAATTTCAACTTCGACAATACTCCCCACAGGAATTTTATCTGAAATATGAACCATTGTATAATGCTCACAGCGACCACGCCCCGGCTTTTCGACCAGCACTTTCGCCTTCTTGCCAATACGGTTTTGCAAAAACTCGGCTAACTGAACCTTACCCGCAGCGCGTAGACGTTTCCCGCGCTCTTTACGGATAGATTTCTCCACTTGCGGCATACGCGCAGCAGGGGTTCCATCACGCTCCGAATATGGAAAAACATGCACGTAAGCGAGATCCATTTCCTCCACCAGTTTGATGGAATTTTGGAACATTTCCTCCGTCTCCGTCGGAAAGCCAGTGATGATATCTGCACCGAACACGGCATCCGGGCGCACCGCACGCACACGTTTAGCAAATTCAATCGCATCTTCGCGGCTATGGCGGCGCTTCATACGTTTGAGAATCATATTATCGCCCGCCTGTAACGACAGATGTAAATGTGGCATCAAGCGCGGTTCTTCGGCAAGCAACTGGAATAACCCATCATCCATCTCCACCGCGTCAATCGACGAAATACGCAAGCGCGGAAGTTCTGGCACTTGGTTGAGAATACGGCGCAACATGTTGCTGAAGGTAGGCTCACCCGGCAAATCCTTGCCATAATCACTGATATCAACGCCGGTTAGCACCACTTCTTTATAGCCGGAATCGACAAGGCTACGCACTTGCGCAACAATCTCGCCAAGCGGCACCGAACGGCTATTACCACGCCCAAACGGGATAATACAAAAAGTGCAACGGTGATTACAACCATTTTGCACTTGAATAAACCCACGTACATGATCGTCAAAACCGCTAACAAGATGCGCTGCAATATCAGTCACTTCCATGATATTATTCACGGAAATTCGCGCATCAGATGGCGCGCCATACGTCTCGGCTTTTAGCTTCTCTTCATTGCCGATCACACGGCTGACTTCAGGCATCGCAGCAAATTCTTCAGGATGAATTTGTGCTGCACAACCACTGACAATAATCTCCGCATCCGGATTCGCTTTACGCGCCTTACGAATGGATTGACGGACTTGACGTTCCGCCTCTTTGGTCACAGCACAGCTATTGACCAGAATAGTGTTACTCATCCCCGCATCGGTTGCGTGATTTTTCATCACTTGGGCTTCATAAGCGTTAAGCCGGCAGCCAAAATTCAAAACCTGTACAGATTGCCCCTGCTCGTTCTGCTCGGCGCCCAATGAGCTGGCGCTTCGTGGGTTCATGGCTGGGTCGACCTGCTGGCCGCCCTCCATCGGGGTATTACTCTGTTTCATTTAAACTTATCCACATCCAATTCGTCGCGGAAACTAAGCGAAACGGGGCCTTGCATCAAGAGAGAACTCCCCGACCCCGGCCAGCTTATCTGCAAATCACCGCCCGGCATTTGCACCCGCACCGAATTTTCAACCAACCCACGATGAATCGCTGCGGCTGCGACCGCACAAGCGCCCGTGCCACACGCCTGCGTAATGCCCGCTCCACGCTCCCATACACGCATCTTCAAATGCGTCAGGTTGATAATTTCAACAACCTCCACATTGGTGCGGTCAGGAAAAGCCTCATGATACTCTAGCGGTTTACCAAAACGTTCTAAATCTACCGCATCCACATCGGTTTTGAAAAAGATCAAATGCGGGTTTCCTATAGACACCTCCATAGGATCGCCTTCAATTGGCAGCTGGCGATCTGCAATGACGGGCTCACCCATATCAACTTGCACTTGGGTATCGCTAATGCGTGTGGTTTTTAAAATTCCTGCAACCGTTTCAACCGTGCCTTCCGCTTTATCGATCAGCCAGCCTATACAACGCGTCGCATTGCCGCACGCCTCTACCTCAGAGCCATCTGCATTGATGATACGCATTTTAACATCGGCAATTTCTGATTTTTCCAGTACGATCACCTGATCACAACCGATACCTGCATCGCGATGCGCAAGCTTCACCCAATCAAGCACAGGTATATTTTGCTCACGACCATCCAGCACGATAAAATCGTTACCTAAGCCTTCCATCTTGATAAAGGGCATTTTCATGCCGCACGTATAGCGAAATTTAACGAACTTGTCATGCCGTCTTCACCACAGCATCTGGATACCCCATGATCGTTCGCATTTTTACCCCACCCCCCGTCATCCGCCGGGGTAACAATAACGCTAACGCTGCTGTTCTTGGCCTTGCTGGACGGCTGGTGTGTTGGGTGCTGTTCCTGCAATTTGTACATTCGATTTCGCGAATTCTACATCCGGAGTGGCGCCTGCTTTTAGCAATGCCTGTCCCTGCAATTGGATCTGCTGCTGTAAATGCGGTTGCTGTGCGAACAGAGCCGTAATCTTCGCCATCGTGCCTTTAGAAATGATACTGCCCAAAGCGGCCAGAGAGAACAGCTTCGCAAGACCGCCCTTTTCCTGAGTCTTCTCGCGCGTTTCCTGAGCCATTTCATGCTGTTGCATTTCACGCCGCGCCGCAACTTCCTGCAAACGACCACGGATCTGCTGCTTGATCTGTTCGGGAAGCTTCGAAAAACTACCTGAACCTAAAATCTGCTCTACACTATGCCCAGCAGCAATTAACTGCATCGCCGCTTCGAACGCTGCTTCTGTCAATTCTTCTACTGTTTTTTGATCACGCGCTTGGGCTTCCACATCTTCCGTCTCCGGCGCTGCTGCAACTACGGCCTCGACCGGTGCAATCGGCGATGCAATGACAGGCTCGACAGGAAGTTGAGGAACCTCTGCAATAGGCTCGGGCTGCACTTGAACGACAGGCTCGGGCTCTGCTTGAACGACCGGCTCGGACGGCATAGCCACGGGAGGCTCAATCGAAGCCACTACAGACGACTCAACGGGAGGGATCGGCGCGGCTTCAACCGCAACAGGTTCATATACTGGCGCAGGGGCCACCTCAGGAATCGGTTGAGCCTCTATAACGGGTTCTTGTATCACAGGCTCAGAATACACATCGCCTACAGGTGCGTGCGATGGTGCAATCGGCTCTTGCGGGGTAGCCGCTTCTGGTTCTGGCTGCGGAGCTACTTCGACAACTGGTTGCACCATAGGCTCTTGCGGCAATGGCATAGGAGGCTGCGGAAGTGGCGCGAGGGCTTCTGGCTGCGGTGCCTCTTGCACGACAGGCATTTCTATCGGGTTGATTTGCGGCTCTGATGGTAGGTCAGGCGTCGGAGCAGGCATTGCTTCCGCTTTTTCTTCAAGCTTTTTTACCTCAGGCTCCTCCGTCGGAGTAATACTGCCACCATGAAACTGATCAATCATACAATTAACCTAGCCGAGTTTTACCGCTTCGCCAAGTAGCAGCGCATATAAGAACAAACTAAAGCCAATGAATATAACAAACAGTGATGCATAACGGTGCAATTTGATAATCATTTGATCCTCCATCACGCCACGCCAACGGCTGACGAACCAACTTAAGAACACCCACATCCCTAAGCTTCCGGCGAAAACACCACCAACCAATGCCGCAATCTGTCCGGAGGTTTGAACGCTGTAAAGCCCAACAGTCGCCGCAAAGCTCGTCGAAAAACCAATGACGGTCTGCGGATTAGCAAGCGTGATAGCCAACATGCTGGTTAAATCTTTCGCCGCAGCCAGCGAGAGACGCTCTTGAGAATCGGCTGAGAGCGCCGGCCCTTTGCGCAAACCATAGATGCCGACGATTATAATAATCACCGCCCCGACCAATTGGATCAGATGCGCATTACGGGTCAAAAACTCAGAAACGGAAGAAATACCAGCTACTGCCAACGTGGCAAATAACATATCGGCTAATGCGATACCTAAACCGCTGGCAACGCCGGCCATCATCCCGCGTGAGATGATGCGCTTTACCCCAATAATGCCAGCGGGGCCGACCGGTACTGACATAGCAATACCAATCAAAGCCCCGACTAGGATATTCGTAAGAATCATTATTCTCGCTGGTTTAGCGAGAGTAGAATTCGATCACGAGATTTGGTTCCATAATAATAGCATATGGAATCTCGTTTAGTGCTGGAATGCGAATGTATTTAGCTTCAAATTTAGCATCATCCATTTGTACGTAATCAGGTACGTTACGTTCCGAGCTGCCCATTGCTTCCATCACCATAGGAATTTGCTGAGACTTCTGCTTCACAGAAACCACATCGCCTTCTTTCAAACGATAGCTAGGGATATTTACTTTGCTGCCATTCACAAGAATATGTCCGTGATTCACAAATTGACGTGATGCAAATACCGTCGGCACTACGCCCATACGGTATACGAAAGCATCGAGACGAGACTCAAGAAGACCTACAAGTTGCTCACCTGTATCACCTTTTTGGCGAACGGCTTCTTTATAAATGCTACGGAATTGTTTCTCCGTGATGTTACCGTAGTAACCTTTAAGCTTTTGCTTAGCGTTAAGCTGCAAACCATAGTCAGAAACTTTCCGACGACGGGCAGCTCCGTGTTGGCCTGGGCCATATACACGACGGTTAACAGGGTCTTTAGCACGGCCCCATAGGCTTTCACCCATACGACGACTAATCTTATATTTGGATGCGATACGTTTGCTCACAGTTATCTCCTTTAAACTTTAATCCGCTTAAAAACAGCGGACCAATCCAATTAAACTTACTTCAAGGGCGCGCAATATAACGCCCATTAAGCAAGTGTCAATCTGAATTAGGAGATATTCTATTGGTTGCGAGAGTAACCTTGGCCTGGAACTTCTTGCTCGTCAAGGCGCGCCCGATGACCGCCTTTTGCTTGCAAGTTATCAAATTGATACTCTGCCGCCAAATGGTTATTTTGTTTTTGCAACTGATTCAATTCTTGTGCTTTTGTGTTCACTGCTTCGTTCTTGCGGCCAAAGCCAAGCACATCTTTAATCCCTTTATACACAGCGACCGCTAAAACAACCATCAGCGCTTTACTAGCTATCGGATCTTTTAACGCCCATACGACAGTATCGTTCGTTTTACGAACCACTCCGCCAAAAACACCACCGACCTTACCAACAACACCACTCGCATTTGGAGCATTGATACCTTTAACACCGTCAGCAAAGTTTCCGCCTAGATTCTTGACTGTTCCCACGGTATTTTTAGCAAATACACCTAATGCGCCAGAAATATTGTCTTCATCTTTTACGAAATCTGTAACCTTTGACGCCACATTTTTTGCCTTATCTAATGCACCATCAGCCATTATTTACCTACCCCACCCGGTGCTGGTTGGCCTTTAGCGGCAGCGGCTTTTTCAGCTTCAGCTCGGTTTGTGAATTGATTCGGCGTATTATTTTCTGCCAAGTGGTTATGCATTTGATATTTTCTCGCATCATTTCCTTGCGCTGCATTGTCTCGTGGAGCAGGTCCACCGCCGGCTTTTAATTGCGCATTTTGTTGGCGCGCTGCGGTTAATTGATGATCAATCGTCGCATTTTTCACTTCTAGTGCTTCATTCTTGGATTGCGATGTTTTCCTTAACTCGCCTGCACCTCCGAATAACGTTCCCCACGCTGCGCCGATTCCTGCTCCCCAGCTGAGAGCTGGCCCTGCGGTCAGACCACCCGCAACAAGACCTACAATAGCGGCCAAGCCGAAGCCTGCACTGAAAATAGTCGCTGCAAACATGGCGGCGGTTATGCCAACCGCAACTGTTGCCATCGCACCATAGCCGAGCCCCTTGACACCATCGCCCATCACACCTTTTACCGTGCCTAAGCCAAAATCTCTAATGTTGCTTCCGATGCCCATGGTTTAAAGTTCCGCCACTTTCTCTGTCTGTTCTTTCGGGACGTTAGGAATTTTCGACTCTGTGCTCACAGTTTCCTCGCCCTTAATATTCGTGTCTTTTATCGCTTCATCTATCGCAGTTTTATTTTCTTTTGCAGCCTCGGCGGCCTTTGCTTCAGGAGTTGGCCCTGTATCCGTTACGGTGACCGTCGAAGTCTCTGCCGCTGGCGCATCAACTGCACCCTTTTCTTTGGGAGCGAAAAAGTTAAACACCTTTGGCACTGCGAATAAGCCGACAACAGCACCGACAGCTCCCACGAATCCACCTACGCCTGATATTTTCCCAGCCGTAAAGCCAGCAGCAATCGCAGCAATCCACTTGTGATCTTTAACCATATCAAAGACAGCGCCATAATTACGGTCTGACAACCCATCACTCGCAGAAGCGAACATGTCTTTTAGATTATCAAATATTCCCGCCATGGGTTCTCCGTTACGTTTTATTACACTTACCACTCTACTATTGGGGTGCCTGCACCTCAAGTTAAGGTTTTGTGACGGTTCGATGTACTAAATGTGACAATGGGGCTAGACGCAGGCAGAGGTTGGGCTATATCTATAGCATCGAAATAAATTGAGGCCTAAAATGAAGATCTTAGTCTGTGTCAAACGCGTAGTGGATTATAACGTTAAAGTACGCGTCAAAGCGGATCATAGCGGCGTGGAACTCGCGAATGTTAAAATGAGCATGAACCCGTTTGATGAAATCGCGGTAGAAGAAGCTATCCGATTGAAAGAAAAAGGAATTGCGACGGAAGTGATCGCCATGTCCATCGGTGGCGATAAGGTACAGGAAACCATCCGTACCGCTATCGCGCAGGGCGCTGACCGTGGTATTCAGGTTAAGACCGATTCCGCCATTGAGCCTCTCGCTGCGGCGAAAATTATCGCTAAAATGGTTGAGAAGGAATCTCCTGAACTGGTGATCCTCGGCAAGCAAGCCATTGACGATGACGCGAACCAAACCGGCCAAAAATTAGCCGCACTACTCGATTGGCCGCAAGGAACCTTCGCTTCTGAGCTCGTTATTGAGGGTGGAAAAGCCAAAGTAACCCGCGAAGTCGATGGCGGCCTCGCCGTGCATGAACTCAACCTACCAGCCGTTATCACGACCGATTTACGCTTAAACGAGCCACGCTATGCAAAGCTTCCTGATATTATGAAAGCTCGCAGCAAGCCGCTCGATGTGGTGGAATTGGATAGTTTGGGCGTCGATATAACACCGAAACTCTCCGTGAGCCATGTGGAAGAACCTGCGGGCCGCTCAGGTGGTATCAAAGTAAGCAGCGTAGATGAGCTGATTGATAAACTAAAGAACGAAGCGAAGGTATTGTAATCATGGCTATTCTTATTCTTGCAGAACATAGTAACGAGGCACTTGAAGCCTCCACCCTTGCCACGATTGGTGCTGCGAAACTCATGGGTGGCGATATTGACCTGCTTTGTTGCGGTGCTTCAGCGCGTGCAGCAGCAGATGCCGCAACAGGGGTAGAAAGTGTCCGCAACGTACTTTACGCCAGCGGAAGCGAATATGACGCTTCACTGGCCGAGCCTCTCGCATGGCTCATTCATTCGCTCGCGGGGGATTATGATACGATCCTAGCCCCGGCGACTACCTTTGGTAAAGATGCACTGCCTCGTGCGGCGGCTCTATCCGATGCGCAGCAGATTTCAGATATCATTTCGGTTGAGAGTGCAACCACCTTCAAACGCCCTATCTATGCGGGTAATGCGATCGAAACAGTCACTAGTAATCAAGCCAAACATTTCATCACCATACGCCCAACTGCCTTTGATAAAGTGGCCGCAACAGGCGGCAGTGCGACGCTCAAGGAAGTTGAGAATAAGGGCGCTTATGACAAAACAAACTTTGTCGAACTTCAGGCAACCATTTCTGAACGCCCTGAACTGACATCCGCTTCTATCGTCGTATCAGGTGGCCGTGGCGTTGGCTCGGCTGAGAATTTCACCACCGTTATTGAGCCATTCGCTGATAAATTAGGCGCCGCCATTGGCGCTTCTCGCGCCGCAGTCGATGCGGGTTATGTGCCCAATGATTACCAAGTCGGCCAAACCGGAAAAGTCGTTGCGCCTGACCTTTATATCGCTGTCGGTATCTCTGGCGCTATCCAACACATCGCCGGCATGAAAGAAAGCAAAGTAATCGTTGCCATCAATAAAGACGAAAATGCGCCGATCTTTGAAGTCGCAGATTATGGCCTAGTCGCAGACTTGTTCGAGGCGGTGCCTGAACTCACCAGCAAGCTGTAAAAATGCCTAAAATCACCCTCGCCCAAATCAACCCGACCGTGGGCGATATTGCGGGCAATGTGGCGCTGGTTAAACGCGAATGGCAAGCCGCGCAAGATGCGGGCAGCGACTTAGTCGTCTTCCCTGAAATGTCGACAACGGCCTACCCTGTTGAAGACTTAGTCTTACGCGAATCTTTCCGCAAAGCCTCAATGGATGCGGTGACAGAGCTTGCAGCGTGGGGCGCCTCCATGACATGCGAGGCCTTTATTGGCGGGCTCTGGGAGGTGGAAGGCAAACCCACCAACAGCCTCTTTTGGCTCTCAAAAGGTAAAATACATTACCGCCAAGATAAAGTGGCGCTGCCCAATTACGGCGTATTTGACGAGAAGCGCCTCTTCCACGCGGGTGATCCCGCGTTTGTGGTGGAATGGAAGCAATATCGTCTCGGCCTATTCGTATGTGAAGATATGTGGGATGCAAGTGTCGCCAAACATATCGCCTCGCAAAAACCTGATATTTATATCAGCATGAATGGGAGCCCGTTTGAAGCTGGAAAGACCAATCTACGCCTCAAAACGGCGCGCGCTAATGTGCTCACTCACCATGCTGCACCACTCGCCTACCTCAATCAAGTCGGCGGACAGGATGATTTGGTGTTTGATGGCAGCTCGTTCGTGCTCAATGCAAAGGGCAAGAAAGTCGCCCGCCTTGCCCGCTTTAGAGAACAAAGCAAAACGTTCGAACTTAGCCGCGATGCTAAGGGCGATGCTATTCTAACGCCCGCCGCCGATGACGTCATACCACCGAGACTCAGTAATGAAGAGACCATGTATCAAGCCGCGATGCTGGGTTTACGCGATTATGTGCAAAAATCTGGCTTCTCAGAAGTACTCATTGCCCTTTCAGGTGGCGTTGATTCAGCGCTGACGGCGGCAATTGCTGTGGATGCGCTGGGTGCAGATAAAGTGCATTGCGTCTACATGCCCTCGCCTTACAGCTCAATGACAAGCACGCAAGATGCCGCAAAATGCGCCGAACTACTCGGTGTAAAACTCGAAACACTGGATATTCAGCCTGCGATGCAGGTGATGGAGTCCACCCTCGCACCGCTTTTTAAAGGCAAAGCAGCCGATGTGACGGAAGAAAATATTCAATCACGCCTGCGCGGCAACCTCATCATGGCCATCTCCAATAAAATGGGTTGGCTGGTGCTAACCACCGGTAATAAATCAGAGGTCGCCGTCGGCTATTGCACGCTTTATGGTGATATGTGCGGCGGCTATAATCCATTGATTGATATGTATAAAACCACCGTATTCAAACTCTCACGCTGGCGTAATGAGACCAAACCCTATTATAATGCACTGGGCGCAGATGGCGCCGTGATGCCCGAACGTGTCATCACCAAACCACCTTCAGCTGAACTCCGCCCTGATCAAAAAGACGAGGACTCCCTCCCTCCTTACGATCAACTCGATGCCATCCTAAAAATGCTCATCGAAAATGAACTTTGCATGACTGATATCACCGCCAAAGGCTACGCCGAAGAAACCGTACGCCACGTCGCCAAACTCCTCTACGGCGCCGAATATAAACGCCGCCAAGCTGCTCCTGGCACCAAAGTATCCAGCATGGCCTTCGGCTCTGACCGCCGCTACCCCATTGTGAACCAATTTAGCGCCTAGCGAATACCTACCGTTGTCATAACGGGCATGTGATCGCTAACGTAAACAGGCGCTCGCTCGCGCTTTAGCACCTCCAACCCGTCACTCACCAAGGCATGATCAATTGTAATTTGCGCGAATGGCGCGATCAAAAAATTTGGCCAACTCCCAGGCATTTGAAGCGGGGAAAGGTCGGTTCGCAAACCGGAATTTGATAAAAACTTTCTTAAATAATACGACCATACCGTATTATTTAAATCTCCGACCAGCATGGATGGAACCGTCTGCTGCCTTAAAAGAGAAGCAGCATAATCAAACTCATTGTTACGATCTCTAAATAATTCAGGAAATACCGGAACGCTTGTATGGAGTCCAAAAATACGGACAGGCTGCCCTTCCATATCTAATTCGACCTGTATCAAACAACGTCGTGATACCTTTGAACAATGCATATCGGTATTCTGCAAAGGAACACGAGACACAATAGCACTGTTTAAACTATAATCACTTGGTGCATACCAATAAGGAAACCCTACCATCCGCTTTCTCAATTGCGTTCTAAACCCGACGTCAGTTTCATCTAATACCACCGCAATTACATCCTCTGGAAGGTTTTCCAGCCATTCAATCCCTCTTGGTTGATAATTGATATTATATTGCGCGATTTTGAACTGCATTTTTGCAGATGACACCTGTAATGGCTGCAAAGCGGGATGTTGATAAACCTCATATCCTTTTAGGAAGAAGAGAAAACTTCCGATTAACAAAACAATAGCCGCAAAATGATAACGCCAGACAAAAACCAAAGCAGTGGCGATAAAAGTCGTTATCGCCATGTGAGGAAGCCAATTAAGCAATAAGTCTGCGATCAAACTTTGCTCAAACCCATAAACAATTATTGCACATGTTGGCGCATTTGTGACTGCAAGTGCCGTAAATATACGGCTAAACCTCATACGTTCTGTACCCATCCCTCCTTATAACGCATTCCAATTTATGATTCATCTCTAGATTTTTATATCAATCCACACTAAACACTCCCCCATGACTGTTTCTGTACGATTTGCTCCTTCGCCGACGGGGTTGCTGCATGTAGGCAACCTGCGTACGGCACTTATTAACTGGTTATTTGCGCGCAAACATGGCGGGCAATTTATCCTGCGTTTTGACGATACCGATGTCGAACGCTCGAAAACCGAATATGAAGACGGTATTCGCGAGGATCTGCAATGGCTTGGCCTTGGCTGGGATCGTGAATTTCGTCAGCAAGAGCGTATGGAACATTACGAACGTGCAAAAAATAGACTGATTGAATCAGACCATCTCTACCCCTGCTACGAAACAGCAGAAGAACTTGATATTAAACGCAAAATGCTCGCCTCACGCGGCAAACCACCTATCTATGATCGCGCCGCGCTCAAGCTCACCAAAGACCAAATTGAAGAATTTGAAGCGGAAGGCAGAACACCGCATTGGCGCTTTAAGCTCAATGATAAAGATATTGAATGGGATGACCTTATCCGTGGCCATCAAAAGCTCCGCACTGCCCATATTTCAGATCCCGTACTCGTGCGCGCCGATGGTGTGCCACTTTATACGCTTTCCTCCACCGTCGATGATGGCGAAACGGGAACCACGCATATCCTGCGCGGCGAAGACCATGTAACCAACACCGCCGTACAAATTCAGATTTTTGAAGCTCTCGGCTATGAACCTCCCATATTTTCGCATAACGCGCTCCTACAAATGAAAGATACGAAGCTTTCAAAGCGTACGGGCGAAGGCGGAACAGTGGTCGGCTTACGTAATGACGGCTATGAAGCGATGAGCGTCAATAGCCTACTCGCACGCCTCGGCACATCAGATTCGGTAGAGGCGTTCCTCAAAATTGAAGATTTGATTACGCAATTTGATATTAATAAATTTGGCCGCGCCGCCGCTAATTATGATGAGGGCGAGCTCGCACGCCTCAATCACAGTATTCTCAGCGTCAGCCACTTTAACGAAGTCAAAGACCGCGTGGCAGAAATTGGCCTTCCGCAAATCGACGAGACCTTCTGGAATAGCACGCGTCCAAACCTGCAAAAGCTGGCTGATATTAAAGATTGGTGGCAGATCTTGAAAGAGCCGCTAGAGCCCTCCATTGATGCCGAAGATAGCGACTATTGCGCGCAAGCCGCCGCAGCAATTGATAATGTGGAGTCCTTCAAAGAATGGACCAATATGTTAAAAGAAACTTCAGGCCGTAAAGGTAAACAGCTCTTCATGCCATTACGCAAAGCCCTCACTGGTCGCGAAGATGGCCCTGAAATGGCACGTGTATTTGAGTTGCTCCCGAAAGAGACAGCGATTGAACGCCTAAAGGGAAAAGCGGCCTAACCGCTACTTTCTTTCAAACCCTGAAGACTGAGACGCTGCAGTCAACGCAACTTGCAAGGCAGGTGAGGTTGTACTAGGCACTTGGCTACCACCAGATATCCCACTCAGTTTCTCTCCTAAGTTATCCACTTTACCATGTGCGCATTTCATGTCTTGTGATACCGCTACCTCTGGCGCTTTTTCAGCCTCTGGCTTTCTAGCTTCCAGTGTGTCGGCCATGATTTGTACATGCACGGCCGCCATCTCTAATTTCGTTATTTTTCTGTCTGGCGCTGAATTCATGATCACTTCTAAATCACTGTGGTTCCTATTAAGTAAATCCGAGCTCTTTGGTATCACAGCGACTTCCGTTCTTGAAATAGCCGCTCTTAAACTTCCCATAACCTCTCGCTTCGCCATTACGCCCGTATGCCCTTCACGGCATTTTGTGTAAGATGAAAATTCACCGTGAAGATCGTTATGGATAGTCGTTAATTGTGTTGTGAGTTCATCCTGAGAAATCTCATTCGACTCAAATTGAGCGCAAGCCGCCTCTGCTTTAATGATCGCTGGCACTATCACCTGATAGCTAGTGTCAATATGCAGAGCAGAAAATGAATGATTTGTTCCTGCAGAAACGTAAGTTAGTCCCTCTTTCTTAGCACGGTCCATAGGACGAAATTTCGTCTGCACTATCTCTCCTTCAAATGTCTTCTCAAAATGCTCTATCATCGAAGAATCATTAGGTGAAAGCTGCTCATATGCAGCCAAAGCTTTGTTGAAATGCTCAGGTAGCGGTGTTAATTCCACACCATATACCCGAGGTGATAAATGCGGCATATGCGCATTTTGGATCATCTCTCTCGCCCCGGCATAATCACCTGACGCAAACGCTTCACGTAAGTTTCCCACCACTTGATCCAGCGAATCAACAGGTTTAGACTTCATTAAATTTTTTAAAGCTTTCCACATATCGTACAAACCAGTATGACAGCGGTTTATGAAGATTATATTAAGGAATTGTTAACTATTTATTAACTACATCTCCAATTACACCTAAAAGCAACGTAAGCCTTATTGATTCTTACGCGCACCTGCCCTATCCTGCTTGCATCATATAACAAACGGAGAGACCAACATGGCTTTTGAACTACCCGCACTTCCTTACGCACAAGATGCGCTAGAACCGCATATCTCAGCAAATACGCTCAGCTTCCACCACGGCAAACACCACAATGCTTACGTGACGAAGCTAAATGAATTGATCGCCGGCACTGACCTTGAAGGCAAATCGCTTGAAGAAATCATCATGATCGCTTCGAAAGCTGAGCCTAAATCAGGCCTCTTCAACAATGCGGCGCAAGTCTGGAACCACACATTCTATTGGAACAGCATGACGCCCAATGGCGGCGGCACTCCATCCGGTGAACTTGCTGACCAAATCACGGCTGATTTCGGTTCGTTTGAAGAATTTTCAACACAGTTTAAAGCAGCCGGTGGCGGACGTTTCGGTTCAGGCTGGGCATGGCTTGTGTTGGATGCTTCAGGCAAATTGAAAGTCACCAAAACACTCAATGCTGACCTTCCAATGACACATGGCGAAACCGCACTCCTCACCATGGATGTGTGGGAGCACGCTTATTACCTCGATTACCAAAACCGCCGTCCTGACTATATGGGCGACTTCCTTGGTAAATTGGTGAATTGGAACTTTGTGGCCGAAAATTTCGCTCATGCCAAACAAGCAAAAGCAGCCTAACCCACTAGACTCACAGCGCGAGGCGGTCGTCATGGCCGCCTTGCCGCATGTGGTGTTTGACGGTTGGTCAGACATCTCGCTGCAACGTGCCGCGACTGAATGCGGTATTGATGCCGATTTACTCCCCCTCCTCTTCCCTAAAGGCGCACTTGATGCGATCGCCTTCCATAGTCGCTGGGCTGATAACGCCGTGACTGAAGCACTCAGTAAAGATAAAGCCTTCGCCAAAATGCCCGTACCGGTTAAAATTCGTACTGGAATCTTAAAGCGCTTTGAACTCGTCGCAGACCAAAAAGAGGCCGTACGCAAAAGCCTCTCACTTTTGTCGATGCCACTTAACGCGGCGCTTAGTTTGAAACTGCTACACGAAACTTGCGATAGCCTCTGGCAATTAGCCGGAGACGAAGCGACCGATTTCAACTGGTATACCAAACGCATCACCCTCGCCGGGGTTTACAGTTCCACGCTCTATTACTGGCTAAATGATGAATCGAAAAATTCCACTAATACTGCCGCCTTCCTTGATCGGCGCTTAAATAACGTCCGTGTTTTCGGTAAATGGAAAGCAGAATGCCAAGGTTGGTTTAGTAAATTAGGAATGAAACACGCCTAATGGATCCCTTAAGCCAAGCCGTGACGGGCGCTGCCCTCGCCGGAATTTTCTGTAAAAAACCCAAAATACGCGCTGCTTTGCTGCTCGGTGCGTGCGCCGGTATGGCCCCGGATTTAGACATCTTCATCCGCTCTGTTACGGACCCGCTGATGGCACTCGAATATCACCGCCACTTCACGCACTCGCTGGCCTTCTCACCCATTGGCGGATTGCTCGTCGCCACGGTTTTTTGGCTATTACCATGGATACGGAAGCATTTAAGCTTCAAACAAACGTGGTTATTTAGCTTTTTAGGCGTCGTCACTCATGGTGCGCTCGATTCCTGCACCGGCTATGGCACACACCTACTCTGGCCTTTCAGCAATCTGCGCGAGAGCTGGAATATTATCGGCATCATCGACCCATTCTATACGCTTCCAGCGCTCGGCCTAGTCATTGCCGCATCAATTCGTAAAAGCTGGGATAATGCGATGGCCGCAACCCTTTGGATGTGTGCCTATCTCATGCTAGGCACTTGGCAGCACCATCGCGCCACGAACATCGCCACAGAATGGCTGGATCAACAATCCACAGAATACACAAAACTGACACTGCGCCCAACCATTGGCAACCTATGGCTCTGGCGGATTTTATACCGTGACGTAACAACGAACCGCTGGCAAACCAACGCGCTGCACATTCCTTATTGGTCAGGCAAAGTAAGTATCAAACGCGGTGCAAGCGCGACCATACTAAGCAAAGATATTTTTGAAGACTATCCCAAGGATAGCGTGGCTGGCGCTGATTTACGTCGTTTTGAATTCTTCTCTGCGGATTATTTAAGCCGCCATGACCGCCCTGATGGCACCTATTATATCGGCGATATCCGCTACAGCATGACGCCTAATAGCGCGCAACCTCTATGGGGTATAGAGATGCCGAAGAATGACGATCAACACGTCATCCGCCACGCAAGTTTACGCAAAAAAGCGAATTGGGAGTATGTGCTTAAGCAGTTAAAAGGCGAAAACTTTACGCCCATCAACTAAATATGCAGCGCCTTGTCATAAGCATCTAGAACCGACTCATGCATCATCTCAGACAGTGTTGGATGCGGGAAGATGGTATGCATCAAGTCCGCCTCAGTCGCTTCCATTTGGCGAGCAAGCACATAACCTTGAATCATCTCCGTTACTTCCGCGCCGACCATATGCGCGCCGAGTAGCTCGCCGCTTTTCGCATCAAAGATCGTTTTAACGAAACCTTCTGTTTCGCCGAGCGCAATCGCCTTACCATTACCCATGAACGGGAATTTTCCCACTTTTACGTCATGGCCGGCTTCTTTGGCTTTCGCCTCCGTCAGGCCAACACTGGCAATTTGCGGGCGGCAATACGTACAGCCCGGGATATTGTCTTTGCGCATCGGATGCGGATGTTTACCCGCAATCGCTTCTGCACAAATCACGCCTTCATGGCTGGCTTTATGCGCGAGCCACGGAGCCCCTGCAACATCGCCAATCGCCCAAACGCCAGGCTCGCCCGTAGCGCCGAACTCGTCGGTCAAAATCTGGTTACGTTCCACCTTCACTTGCGTGCCATCAAGATTGAGGCCCTCCGTGTTGCCAACGATACCCACGGCAGAAATCACCGTATCAAATTCTTGTTTCGTTTCCTTGCCATCCGCGCCTTTAATCGTCGCGATGACGGTACCATTTTTCTTGTCCAACGCCGTCACTTGCGTGTTGGTGAGCACCTTCATGCCTTGGCTTTCAAATGACTTTTGTACGAAGCTTGAAATTTCCGCATCTTCGACCGGAACAATACGATCCATCAACTCACAAAGCGTCACTTCCGAACCCATATTCAGGTAGAAGCTCGCAAATTCCGAACCAATCGCGCCAGAACCCACCACAAGCATTTTCTTCGGCATACGTTTAGGCAGCAACGCTTCTTTATACGTCCAAATCGATTCACCATCCGGCTCAAAACCCGGAAGCACACGTGCACGTGCACCCGTTGCGAGGATGATATTATCTGCTTTCAACTCGCCACTTTTCTTGCCCTCTTTATCGTAAAGGCCCACCGTGCCTTTACGGCTGAGCTTACCATGCGCCATGTGAACATCGATTTTATGCTTCTTCATCAACATGCTAATGCCTTTAGTCAATTGACCGGACACATCACGCGAACGCTTCACAATCGCCTCAAAATCAAACGTAGGTTTCTCCGCCGAGAGGCCAAACTCTTCCAAATTATGCAAAAGGTGATTAATCTCACTTGATCGCAACAGCGCCTTAGTCGGAATACAGCCCCAATTCAGACAAATTCCGCCCATATGTTCACGCTCTACCACAGTCACCTTCAAGCCCAACTGCGCCCCACGAATCGCCGCGACATAGCCCCCTGGGCCACCGCCGATGATGATGATGTCATATTTATCAGCCATGCTTATTACCCCACCAACAATGCTGGATTTTCGATGTAATGTTTGAAGATTTGTAGCCATTCTGCGCCGAGAACGCCGTCTACTGAGCGGTGATCGACGGAGAGAGTCACGGTCATTACCGTGATTTCATCGACCACGCCATCACGCAATAAGGTGAGTTTTTTCTCGCCTGCGCCGACCGCTAGAATGCAGCTTTGTGGCGGATTGATAATGGCAGAGAAGCTCTTAATGCCGAACATTCCAAGGTTCGAAACGGAGAACCCGCCACCTTGATATTCTTCAGGTTGGAGCTTGCCGTCACGCGCTTTTTTCGCCAGAGATTTCATCTCCGTTGAGATTTGCGCGAGAGATTTTTGATCCGCATTTTGGATGATTGGCGTAATCAAACCGCCATCCGTTGAAACAGCAACTGAGACATCAATATCATTATAATAGACAATCGCATCATCATACCAGCTCGCATTCGCTTCTGGCTTATCGCGCAGGGCTAAGGCGGAGGCTTTGATGACCAAATCATTGACCGATATTTTGTAATCAGGCTTGCCCTTATCATCCATTGGCGCACCGCTATTGAGCTGCGCCCGCGTATCGAGCAGTTTATCCAATTCGCACTCAATGCTGAGATAGAAATGCGGAATAGTTTGCTTGGCTTCCAACAGACGCTTGGCGATGGTTTTACGCATGCCGTTATTTTCTTGTTTTGAGAATGGCACACCATCACGCGTCACATGGCCCGAAACCGAACCATATTTAAGGAAGTTTTCAACATCTTCCTTCACGACACGACCCGCAGGGCCCGTGCCTTTGACCTTCTCCAGAATCACGCCCTTTTCTTTGGCCATGCGCTTCGCAACCGGCGATGCCGTCACGTCACGATTCACGGCAGGAACATCACTTGGCAAATCAGGAGCTTTTGTGGGTTGATAGCCCATCACAACACCAGCAGGTGCAGCGGCGGCGGCGGGCGCATCACCCGATGCATCTTCTACCACTTCGGCTTTTGGCTCTTCTTTCGGCTTCCATGCATCAATGGCGGCTTTATCTTCGCCCTCTTCCAAAAGCAAGGCGATGCATTTATTGACGGCGACCATTTCAGTGCCTTCAGCCACGATAATTTTACCGAGCGTACCTTCATCGACCGCTTCTACTTCCATAGTCGCTTTATCGGTTTCGATTTCGGCAATCACATCACCTGCGGCAACGGTATCGCCTTCTTTTTTCGTCCATTTTGCAAGCGTACCTTCGGTCATGGTCGGTGAAAGGGCTGGCATTAAAATTTCAATTGGCATGTCTAATCCTATTATTAAGCAGCGTTTTTATTTCGGAAGCAGGTGCGTTTGGCCGCTTCAACAATATCTTCAATTTGCGGGAGAGCGAGTTTCTCTAAGTTAGCCGCATAAGGTAATGGCACATCTTTACCATGCACACGCTCAACCGGCGCATCAAGGTAATCAAAGCAATCTTCCATCGCCAGCGCGCACATTTCAGAGCCGATACCCGCGAACGGCCACCCCTCTTCCACTGACACAAAACGACCCGTTTTACGAACGGAATCAATGATCGTTTGCTTATCCAACGGGCGGATGGTGCGAAGGTCAATCACTTCTGCGTCAATGCCTTGCTTGGCGAGCTCATCAGCCGCTTTTAGCGCCATGCCGACTTGCAGTGAGAATGCCGTAATCGTCACATCCCGACCTTTACGAAGCACGGCTGCTTTACCGATAGGTAACACAAAATCATCACCATCAGGCACATCAAAGCTTTCGCCATAAACCATCTCATTTTCCAAGAAAATAACCGGATTCGGGTTACGGATAGCAGCTTTCATTAAGCCTTTAGCAGAAGCTGCATCGTAAGGAGCAATCACAATCAGCCCAGGAACATGCGCGTACCAGCTGGCATATTCTTGAGAATGCTGCGCGCCGACACGGCTTGCCGCGCCATTAGGCCCACGGAACACCATTTGGCATTTCACTTGTCCACCCGACATATAAAGCGTTTTCGCCGCTGAATTAATGATTTGATCAATCGCCTGCATGCCGAAATTCCATGTCATAAATTCGACAATCGGTTTCATACCTGCCATCGCAGCACCCACCGCGATACCTGCGAAACCATGCTCAGTAATCGGCGTATCAATCACGCGCTTATCACCAAATTCTTCGAGCAAGCCTTCAGATACTTTATAAGCGCCTTGATATTCGGCCACTTCTTCACCCATCAAGAAAACTTCGTCGTCGCGGCGCATTTCTTCGGCCATCGCATCACGCAAGGCTACACGAACGGTGGTCGATGTCGTTTTTTGAGTCATGACGCGTCTTCCTGTAAAATATCGGTCCAAAGTTCGGATGGATCCGGCTCTGGGCTAGCTTTTGCGAATTCATCCGCTTCTTTCACGATTGCCTTGATGCTCGTTTCGATCGGCTTCAGCTCATCTTCGCTGATGATACCCGCCTCAAGCGCACGCGTTTTCAAGCTCGCAATCGGATCGTGGTTTACTTTATAATCTTCAACTTCATCTTTGGTACGATACTTTGCCGGGTCCGACATAGAGTGACCGCGATAACGATAAGTTTTCATCTCGAGAATATAGGGCTTACCCGAACGCACATGATCAACAGCGATTTTACCTTTTTCGATCACGTCCAGCACGTCCATACCGTTAGCCTGTCCACCTTCGATACCGAAGGGCTCGCCACGACGATAAAGCGCTGGAGTCGCGGTTGAGCGCTTCACAGACGTTCCCATCGCATATTCATTATTTTCGATAATGAACAGCACGGGCAAGTTCCAAAGCGCGGCCATATTCATCGCCTCATACACTTGGCCTTGGTTCGATGCACCATCACCAAAGTAGCAAAGGTTGATGCCGCCATCTTTGCGATATTTATGCGCGAAAGCCAAACCGGAACCGAGCGGCACATTCGCGCCAACAATCCCGTGACCGCCCCAAAAATTATTCTCCGCAGAGAACATATGCATAGAGCCACCCTTACCCTTAGAATAGCCGCCTTCGCGGCCCGTCAACTCAGCCATAACGCCTTTCGGGTCCATATCACAGGCTAGCATGTGGGCATGGTCGCGGTAGGTCGTAATCACCGAGTCTTTACGCGTAATCAGCGTTTCCATGCCGGTCACAACCGCTTCTTGTCCGATATAAAGGTGACAGAATCCACCAATTAATCCCATCCCATAAAGCTGGCCGGCTTTTTCCTCAAAACGACGGATAAGCAGCATCGTGCGATACAGGTCAAGCACTTCAGCCTTAGGCGGGAATGGAGCATTATGTTTTGAATCTGCAAAAGCAGTGTTAGAAGATGACTTAGCCATAAAATCCCTATTCAAATGATGGAGCGTTTTTAGCGGATACAGCCTCACGGTGCAAGCGACTTCGCCCTAAAAAGGTTGTGCAGCGCAACATGATCAGCCCTCAACAGGCAACAAATAAATCAATTCCTGCGGATCGGTAAAGCCGAGCACGCGGCGCGCTTGCTCATCCAGCAGATCAAGATCCAGCATTTCGCCGCTAATCATACTGACACGATGCTCTATTTTAGCACGCTGAGCCTGAAGGTCAGCAAGGATAACCGTATTGAAACTCTCACGCTTCTGCTCTTTAAGCAAAGCATACACCCCGTGATTCCCGTTAAGTGCATGAAACACCAGATACAGCATCACAAAGCCAATAAGCAAAGAACTCATGAGGCTTTTATAAGGGATATATTGTTTTTTACGTATGCCTGCTCGCATCTAAAAAACTTAACCCGCGCAAACACCCGATGCAAGCGGTGACGACTTGTGGATAAGTTTTCCTTAGAGAGTGCACCAAAGGTGTTTCAAGATAAGCACAGCTCCGTCATTGCAGGGAGGCCTTAGGCCGAATCCCTTGAGGTGGGGCTTTTCGCTTTTTACGCCCTCTTCACACCAGCAATAAATGGGTAATGGCGGATGGATATTACAGTGACACCTAAAGCCCGTAAATGCCTTGCTCGCCCAGCTCTTCTTCAATACGCAACAGCTCATTATACTTCGCCAAACGATCCGAACGCGAAAGCGATCCCGTTTTAATTTGGCCGCAATTGGTTGCCACAGCTAAATGCGCAATCGTATTATCTTCCGTCTCGCCTGAGCGATGCGACATCACACATTTATAACCGCCACGATGAGCCATATCGACAGCTTCGAGCGTTTCGGTCAATGTACCAATCTGATTCACTTTAACCAAGAGCGCGTTGGCGAGATGTTTGCTCATCCCCTCCGCAAGAATATTCGGATTAGTCACGAATAGATCATCGCCTACAAGCTGAACTTTACCGCCTAACGCATTGGTAAGGTTAGCCCACCCCTCCCAATCATCTTCCGCCATACCATCTTCAATCGAGAAGATCGGATAGGCTTCAACCAGCTTGGCATATTCCTGAATCAACTCGTCAGAGCTGAGCACGCGCCCCTCGCCTTCCAGATGATATTTTCCGCCTTTATAGAATTCGCTTGAGGCTACATCGAGTGCTAGTTGCACTTGTGTGCCTGGCTGATAACCCGCCTTTTCGACTGCTTCCAATACGATGTCCATCGCTTCATTAGTCGAGGCAATCTCCGGTGCAAAACCACCTTCATCACCCACGGCTGTGCTCAAACCTTTATCGGCGAGCAATTTCTTGAGGGCATGGAAAATCTCGCACCCCCATTGAATCGCCTCTGATTCTGAAGAAGCACCGACCGGCATCACCATAAATTCCTGAAAATCGATCGGGTTATTCGCATGTGCGCCGCCATTGATAATATTCATCATCGGCACCGGAAGTTTACACGCTTGCGTACCGCCCACATAACGGTAAAGCGGTAACGCCATCGCATCCGCCGCCGCTTTAGCCACCGCCAAAGAAACACCCAGCATCGCATTCGCCCCAAGACGGCTCTTATTTTCTGTGCCATCCATTTCAATCAGGATTTCATCAATCAGGCGCTGCTCAGTAACATCGAAACCGACAAGCGCTTCTGCGATTTCTGTATTCACCCCGTAAACGGCTTGCAACACGCCTCTGCCTAAATAACGGCTCTCATCACCATCGCGCAACTCAATCGCCTCGCGCGCGCCCGTCGAAGCACCTGATGGCACCGCCGCACGGCCAAACGCACCATCTTCGGTGAGCACTTCAACTTCAACCGTTGGATTCCCACGAGAATCAATAATTTCACGGCCATGGATATCGAGAATACGGTTCATTTGGAAGTCCTTACGATTTAATAATTGAGTCTATTTCTTGCAAACGCTTGAGCGTTTCTTCCATCTCATCAAGGCGCATCATGCAAGGGCCATCGGATGGTGCATTATCGGGATCTTCATGCGTTTCCATGAACAGTGCTGCAACGCCGACTGCCACTGCAGCACGTGCGAGCACTGGCACAAATTCGCGTTGACCGCCTGATGCTCCACCAAGGCCACCGGGCTGCTGCACCGAGTGCGTCGCATCAAACACGACAGGACAACCGGTTGAAGCCATAATCGGCAATGCGCGCATATCAGACACAAGTGTGTTATAACCAAAGCTAGCACCACGCTCGGTCAGCATGATCTTTTTATTGCCAAAATGATCGAGTTTGTCGACGATATTCTTCGCATCCCAAGGCGCCAAGAACTGGCCTTTTTTCACATTGATAACCTTCCCTGTATCAGCCGCCGCTTTGAGCAAGTCCGTCTGACGGCATAAGAATGCCGGAATTTGCAGAATATCGACCACTTCGCCCATGCCCGTCGCTTGCTCCGCATCGTGAACATCAGTCAGCACTGGGCAATCGAAGGTGTTGCGAATCTCTTCGAACACCGGCGTCGCACCATCAAGGCCAATACCGCGTTGCGCGGTTGCCGAAGTACGATTCGCTTTATCAAATGAGGTTTTAAAGATCAGGCCAATATTCAACCTGCCACAGATTTCAGCGAGTTTCTCCGCCACCATCATCGCATGATCGCGAGATTCCATCTGGCAGGGACCCGCAATCAGCGAGAAAGGCTTGTTGTTACTAATCGTTACATTGCGGATGCGTATTTCACGCTGGGATACAGTATCATTCATAGGCCGCAAGATGCGATTTTACGCCTCAAAAAGCAAGCAAAATAGCTCTCGTAAATCACGTCATTCTGTAAAATTCCGTAGCATTTGCGCAGAACCTTTGGTTCATTCTGCCACAGGCTGTCGAAAACTTAGCTGGCCTTGCACTGTGGCTCCAGCAACTGAGTGGCGATATTGATATATTTTTGCCCGGCTTCTTGTGCGGCGATAGCGCATTCGTTCAAAGACGAATCCTGACGCTTCGACAATAGCTTCACAAGCATTGGCAAATTCACGCCCGAAATCACTTCGACCCTCGGCATGCTTAGCAATGACATGGCAAGACTTGAGGCTAAACCGCCGAACATATCGGTCAGGATAATCACGCCCTTGCCCGTATTCACACGGTTAATCGTCTGCACCAACTCCTCGCGGCGTTGCTCGATACGGTCGTCAGATTTAAGTGATAAGGTTTCAACTTGGCGCTGCTCGCCAACGACATGTTCTGCAGATTCCACAAAGGCACTCGCTAGATTGCCATGTGTTACGATAACGATTCCAATCATCATCTTCTCCCCGTTTCGAATTTAAACTCAACTCTTTTTCGGTTGATAAGTTCACTCTAACAGAATTCACTCAAAAGCCAATTGATTGCCGGGGATTTACCCAAAATGAAACGCCTTGCCAACTAAAAGATGACAAGGCGCAACAATTTTCTCTTTTTGGGACAGTTAAGCCGCTTTACCGTTCTTCTGTTTTGAGGGATCAATCCACGCGATATTACCATCTTCACGACGATAAAGCATATTGAGTTGACCATTCGCAGCATTGGTAAAGACGAGCGCTGGAAGTTCGCCCAAATCCATACGCATCACCGCTTCACTTACGGTTAACGTATTAATATCCATAGCTGTTTCTGCAATAACTAACGCATCAGATTGATCATCCTCAGGCGCTTCTTCATGCTTACTAGAATCCAACGTATATTGCACCGTGGAGAAATCGATCACATCTGATTCGACCTTTTTATGGTGATTTGTCATACGGCGCTTGTAACGACGCAGTTGCTTTTCAGCTTTTTCCGTTGCGAGTTCAAATGCAGCGTAAATGTCAGGTGATCGGCCCGTACTTTTTACGACAATTTTAGAGGCAGTGCCTGGGTTTGCATGAATTTTTACATCAAATAGATGCGCTTCTTTCGATACGGTCACATCGGCAGATACGATTCTGTCAAGATACTTACCTAATCCGTCGTGAAGTCTTTCTTGGGCGTGGGTTTGAAAGGCTTCGCCGATATCGACACCTTTACCTGATACGCTAATTTCCATGGGTCAATCTCCTCTTTAATTACCTCTTCAATATAGCGGATTCCTGCGGGTTTGAGAACCTATTTTAATCAAAAAAAAGTGAATATTTTAGTTGACGAGAAAGCTATTGCCTAATCGGAATTTTCACCCCTAATGCGGCTTCCATTTGTGGTAGCAAACCATAATAAGCAATACGGCGAACACAGCGTGGCATAATACCTGCCCATTTAAAGTCCCCGATAATCTTACCATTTTCATCTTCGCCTGATGACTTAAACACGAACAGGTCATTCATCGTAATCGTATCGCCCTCCATGCCAATAATCTCTGTCACATGGGTGATCCGACGCAGACCATCACGTTGACGACTCACTTGCACAATCAACTGCAGGGCCGAAGCAATTTGATAACGCACCGCGCCAATTGGAATATTCATATCCGCCATACTAACCATATTCTCGACACGAGAGAGTGCATCACGCGGATGGTTAGCGTGGACAGTCGTAAGTGACCCTTCATGACCAGTATTCATTGCTTGCATCATATCGAATGCTTCCTCGCCACGAACCTCACCTACAATAATACGATCAGGACGCATACGTAGTGCATTCTTCACTAAGTCACGCATCGTCACTTCTGCTTCCTGATGCGCTCTTGAGGCTGCAGGGCGTGTTTCCAGGCGCACCAAGTCAACATGATCGAGCTTTAATTCCGCCGCATCCTCAATAGTCACCAGACGCTCTTCTTGCGAAATATGGCGCGAAATTGCGTTAAGCAACGTCGTTTTACCAGAACCGGTACCGCCCGAAATCAATACATTCATGCGGCAGGCACCCACAATTTTCAGAAACTCACCCAGCGCGGAGGACATATTATTCTGGCCGATCATATCGTCGAGCGAGATCAATCTCTTCGAGAATTTACGAATCGAAATAGAGGTGCCATCCACAGCCAAAGGCGGACAGATAATATTTACACGAGAACCATCCGCCAAACGCGCATCCAATAAGGGGCGGAACGGGTTAATTTCACGGCCAATTCCCTTGGCGATACGGTGCGCGATGCGCAATACTTCATCTTCACCGGAGAGGGTAACATCCGTTTTTTCCAGCTTACCAAAGCGCTCAATAAACACTTCTTTATGGCCATTAATCAGAATATCGTTGATCTCTTCATCATGCATAAGCGGAGTAATTGCACCCAGATCCGCCATTTTCCCGAGAAAATCACCGGTCAGAATATTACGTTCTTTCTCGATAATATCGAGCTCACTTTGGTTCGAACGGTGCTGAATTTCTAATAACTCCGTCTGGCGTTCCATCGCTTTGGCCATCGCAGCAAAGGCATTCACCGCATTGCCGCCCATTTGAACATCCGAACCCTCGGCAAATGCCTCACCGGTATGTTCACGTTCTTCTGAGGTGTCATTCGCCGCATCTGCTGGCTTGAAGATCGTTTCGAGCTGCGTTTTATCAATCGGTGAAACTTTGACGATGCCTTTAGCAAACGCGCTGTAAGGCGCAGGCCCGCCGTTGAGGACAATCTCTTCGCCCAGCAACTCGCCTTCGCCCAACTGACGCTGCGCTGCACCGTCCACGCGGATTTCAATTTCACCCGCATCAATACGCCATGCCACAAAGGCAGCTTCATGTTGCAAGATAAGCGGGTCGCCCGAAGCGAAACGGTATTTTCCTAGATCCATAAATTACACCCTAGCTCCTATCAATTAAGAATTCGTTACAATAAATAAAATTCCTAATATTTCCACCCTCACGTCTTCACCCTGTCATTCTGAAGGAGTTTTTACGACTGAAAAATCTTAAAATCCGTCGCTTCACTCAGGATGACAGGCGCCAAAGCTCGAACAGGCAAATATGACAATCGCGTGACATTCACCCGCCAGCAATTGCTCTCTCTCTTAGGTTTTGGTACTATATGCCAATTTTTTGGCTTACCCACTTTTTATTATTGAGTCTTCATACATGTTAGTATCGACCCATTCCTCCCGCTTACGCCTGAGGAATGCCACTAGAAATTTTCAGAATTTTTTAAATTTATTTTTTTAAATTAAATAATAAATCATGAAACGAATATCGTTTTTATTTATCATTCCAATTGCAGTTAGTGTTTTTTCCTGTCGAGGAGATAAGACTCCTCCTGCAGAAAAGAAGTATGAGGCATCAGACCCATACAGAACATTTTCCACTAACCATTGCGATAACATTATTACTATAGATATTGCTGTGCTGGGGCAATATGCGGCAGAACCTTTGGATTTCACAGGCCGCGATGGAAGTACCCCTTTAAAACCATCTATCTTCGCGAGCGAAGTGATAGTAGAAAATTTTACTACTACAAACATTAGCATTACCTTTGAAATGGTAGTGCATTTTACTAACTTCAAATCCCGAAAATTCTTCTACGAAGGGGTGCTGGATGCAGATGTTGGCTCTTCAAAAACCAACAGAATTCTCCTATACTCTCCCACCAAGGGCAATTGGAACCTCAGCATCTACCCACTTCCAGGTTGTGGAATCACCACCGGAATGCTCGATAAAACCCCTGAGGTAGAAATCCTCTAGGAGTCCAAAAGGACAAAAAAATAGATTCAGTAAAGTGGATAACCAAAAAATTACCTCCCCAGACAGCAGTCGGGGAGGTT
The DNA here is from genome assembly GCA_029252805.1 of Rickettsiales bacterium. Lineage (NCBI taxonomy): Bacteria > Pseudomonadati > Pseudomonadota > Alphaproteobacteria > Rickettsiales > Rickettsiales bacterium. The sequence goes on along the minus strand of JAQXAR010000015.1, from coordinate 53,470 downwards.
TTTCTTTTTTACAATTGCTGTTTGAACGTTCTTTTGCGCTGTGCGGATGAGGGGAGATTCATAATATCTCGGTATTTCGCCACGGTACGGCGGGCTACTTTTATGCCTTGATCGTCGAGTGCGGCCGCCAGCGCCTCATCGGAATGCACCGACTTCGCATCGGTTTCACCATCCACCAGTTTCTGAATCATATGCTGCACAGCTTTGCTGGAAATATCATCGCCGCCAAAGCTGCTGCCAATGGAAGAGGTGAAAAAATATTTCAGCTCATACAGCGCGCCGCCATAAGATACGTATTTATTGCTCGTAATACGGCTGATGGTGCTCTCATGCATTTCAATCGCATCTGCCACTTCCTTGAGCGTCAGTGGCTTAAGATAGCGTACCCCATGCAGCAAAAAGCGAGATTGTTGCTTCACAATTTCACGTGTCGCCTTCAGCATCGTATGCGCCCGCTGGTCGAGCGATTTGACCAACCAGTTCGCATGAGTCAGTTGCTCGCCTAGATAGGTTTTTTCTTCCTTATCGCGCGTTGAACCGGAAAGGCGCGTATAATAATCATTATTCACCAGCACTTTAGGCAAGGCGCCAGGATTCAACTCAATCTCCCAGTCCTCCCCCTGACGTCGCACAAATACATCTGGCTGCACGGCTGCAGTTTCCTCAAAATCAAACGCAAAACCGGGTTTTGGATTAAGCTCGCGCAACTCAGCCACCATCTCCTGCAGCTCATCGCGCGGCACACCACAGGCTTTTTGCAATGCCTTAAAATCTGCCTTGCCGAGCAATTCGAGATTCTCGACTAAAGCCTGCATCGACTCGGTCAGCTCGCCCATATCTTCTAGTTGCAGCGCCATACATTCAGCCACGCTTCGCGCGCAAAGTCCTGCTGGTTCCGCTTCTTGCAGCAACTTAACCACCGCTTCCAATTGCTTTTTGGAACATTTTAGAATCTCAAGAAGCTCCGTATAATGCTCTGGCAAATAGCCTGAAGACTGCACCATATCGATCAAGTGCATCCCGATAAGGCGCTGCACCATATCATCGGTTGAGCAATTCAGATGTTCGACGAGATAATCACGCAAGGATGGCTTCTCATGCGCCATTTTCTCAATCAAATTTTCACCCTCGCCGCTATAGCTACTCGTGCCGGAGGTGGGCGTATATTCGGGTGCTGAACGTTCCGCACGGTCAGAAAACTCCTCGGTCGCCACCGGTGTATCCGCTATGGTCTCTGATTTATCAAAATCAATCTCTGAGGTCGCTTCTTCTCGTTTTTCTTCCTGCGGATCATCTGATTTATTTTCGGTTTCCTGCAGAAGTGGATTTTTCTCCATCTCCTCCTGAACGAAACTTTCAAGATCAGCCGCAGAGAGCTGTAATAGTTTGATTGATTGTTGGAGCTGCTGGGTCATCACCAGCGTTTGCTGTTGGCGCTGCTGCAGACTCTGCGACGGCCCCGCCATTAGATACTAAAGGATTCGCCCAGATAGACGCGGCGAACATCCGTATTATTAACGATTTCATCGGGCGCGCCCTCCATCAGAACCGAACCTTCATGGATGATGTAAGCCCGATCAATAATCTCGAGCGTTTCGCGCACATTATGCTCCGTAATCAACACGCCAAGCCCACGATCTTTCAGATGTGCCACTAACTCACGAATCTCCGACACCGCGATCGGGTCAATCCCCGCCAATGGCTCATCGAGCAGAATAAAGCTTGGCTTCGAAGCCAAGGCACGTGCGATCTCAACACGGCGACGCTCACCACCAGACAGAGCAATAGCAGGCGTCGTGCGCAAATGCGTAATCGAAAACTCGGCCAATAACTCATCGAGAATTACTTGGCGATTTTCCCGTGTTTTCTCAGTCACCTCAAGCACGGCCATGATATTTTGTTCGACCGTTAACCCACGAAAGATCGAAGCTTCTTGCGGCAAATAGCCGATGCCAATGCGCGCACGCGAATACATAGGAAGCGGCGTAATATCCGTTCCATCCAGCGTAATTTTACCATAATCTGGGCGGATAAGGCCGGTAATCATATAGAAACAAGTCGTCTTACCGGCACCGTTAGGGCCTAAAAGGCCGACCGCTTCACCCCGACGAACCGTGAGTGAAATATCACGCACCACAGGGCGCTTTGCATAGCTCTTACCCAGATGCTGAATTTCTAATCCTGCGCTCGTTTCAACCAGCTCAGGCCCTTTTCGTATCGTATCCATAAGGAGACAATAGCAGAAAACATCACATTTTCCAACATTTACCCGAATTTATGCAATTCTCACGCCATTATTGCCCAGGAACGAAGACACCTTTGACACGCCCGCCGGAAGGTTTGCTGCCACCGTCTTTCGCCGCTGCTGCTTCCCCGGAAGTGAGCAGGCTCTTTTGCGTTTTGAGGTTATAATCCAAACGACCGCCACGCAGCATGTTTTTTCCGCGCGCTAAAACGACATCACCAACAAGCGTAACCATCTGCTTATCAACATTATAAACCCCATTTTGGGCACTAGCCGATTCCTCCGGCATGGTTAGCAAAACATCACGCTCCACTTCGATACGGCTCACCGCACCTAAGTTAGCCGTAGCAGATTGCTTGCCCGCCTCACGGTAATAGACCTTCATACTCTGCGCCTTGAGGGTGATATTACCCTGCACCGCTTCCACCGCACCGCTAAAAATAGCCATGCGCTTTTCTTGCAGCACTTCCAATGTATCTGCGGCAATTTCAATGGGCAGATCCGAATCTAACTTCACAAGAGATTGCGCCCATAAAGGCAATGAAATCAATAAAGTAGCGATAAATAATAAGTTTTTCATGGAAAAATTTTCAGTTTGACGTTTTTCTCAAATAGCACGCGCTGGGAGTTTCCCTCAATCAAAAACTCGTCAGCGGTGACATTCCCCATCAGCCCTTGCCCCGAAACTCCGGTATGACTGCGCACAAGGTTACGCTTCATATCAACATAAACCTTATCAGACTGCAGCTCATAGCCATTACTGGCAATAAGATGCACTTTTTCGTTCAGGAACATTTTTTGTGCGGTGATTTCCAACACACCACTGGCCGCCGAAAGCGCAAGCCATAAACCATTATTAAGCGCCACATCCGCTTTGACCTGCTTCAATAGAACTTCTGATTCATCTTTTTGAATTGCCTCGCTTGCGCGAATCGTGAAAGGCTGATTATCGCCATCAACACTCTCATAACGTGGATTTTTCATCACCGGTTTTTCAGCACTCGATTCGATCGGGGTTTGGGTTAGTGCAATACGCACCCCCTCATCCTCGGACTTAATAAATGGCACGACAACCACGGCAGCAATCAACAATATCACCACCACTCCCAGCGCTAACTTACTCATACTGAGCAAGCGAAGATAGATCGGGATACGGCTAAGTTGCCGCTCAACTTCTTGCGGTTCTAATTGATTTAAAAGACCTGACTTGGTCACGCAATGCCCGCACGCAAGCAATCATGAACATGAATAATACCTTCAGGCTTACCCGCTTCATCGCACACAAACAGACTCGTAATTTTGCAATCATTCATCACCTGCAAAGCCTCCGCCGCCAAAGAGCCTGAGCGAATAGTTACGGGACCTATGGTCATCACATCTTTCGCATCTTTACTTAACAAGCCGTTATGCATATGGCGACGCAAATCACCATCGGTTACGATACCAGCCAGCACGCCCGCATCATCGAGTACTGCCACACAACCAAAGCGCTTTGCAGTCATCGCAAGGAGCACCTCCTGCATCGGCATATTAGCTTTAACCGTCGGCAATTCATCACCATCATGCATCAAGTCTTTGACCTTCACAAAACGCTGGCCAAGCTTACCGCCTGGATGAAACTTTTGGAAATCTTCGGCTGTAAAACCCTGACGCTCCAACAACGCCATCGAGATCGCATCACCTAAAGCAAGCATCATCGTTGTCGAAGTCGTCGGCGCACCGGTAGGCGAGGCTTCCGGCGTATCGGGTAGCACAAGCGGTACATCCGCCGCCTCCACCAACATCGAGGTTTTACGACGCACCATCGCAATCATTGGAATACCAAAACGTGCACCATAAGCCACCATATCCCGCAATTCCGCAGTCTCGCCCGAATTTGAAAGCAACAACATCGCATCATCTTCGGTCACCATACCTAGATCGCCATGACTCGCCTCACCCGGATGCACAAAATGCGCCGGAGTACCCGTCGAAGACATCGTCGCCGCAATCTTACGTGCAATATGACCAGACTTGCCCATCCCGCTAATAATGAGACGGCCTTTCAAGCCAGCAATTATATCCACTGCTTGCACGAATTTCTCGTCCAAAGCAGCACTCAGTGCCTGCAAACCCTCAATCTCCACATTCAGAAGATGGCGCGCTACGGTAATATCATCCGTCATTTCAAACTCCTTAATGCGAGAAGATGTCGACATTGGCCCAACCATTTAAATCAAGCATCGCGCGTGCTGGCAGGAAGTTCATGGAGGCGACTGCCAAATCCATACGACCTTCACGCACAAGCATTGTATTGAGCTTCTCACGCAGATTATGCAAATGGCGCACATCCGTCGCTGCATATTCAGCTTGAGCTTCCGTTAGTTCTGGCGAACCCCAGTCAGACGATTGCTGTTGTTTTGAAACATCCTCACTCAATAACTCGCGGCAAATTTCTTTGTAACCATGGCGATCCGTATAGGTACGCGCCAATTTTGAGGCAATTTTGGTGCAATAAATTGGCTGAACCAAAATATTTAAATAAGCACGAAGAATCGCGACATCGAAGCGAGCAAAATGGAAAAGCTTCACCCGATTCGGATCACTAAGCAGCGCTTTGAGATTCGGAGCGTCATACTGACCGCGCTCGAACGTTACTAAATGCTCATCGCCCTTTCCATCAGAAAGTTGCACCACGCAGAGGCGATCACGGGAGTTTAATAACCCCATTGCCTCGGTATCGACGGCGATATCACCATCAAATTGCACATCAGCGGGAATATCCCCTTTATAAACATGAACAGCTATCGTAAACTCCTTACCTTAAAGATTAACAATAAGTGTAAAGTAATTAGCATGACAGACAAGCCTGAATCCACAGAACTTCGTCATAATTGGCAGCGCGAGGAAATCGTCGCCCTATTGGATTTGCCGTTAATGGAGCTTTTGCACCAATCGGCGACCCTACATCGCCAACATTTCAACCCTAATGAAGTGCAGATAAGCACACTGCTATCCATCAAGACAGGAGGCTGCGCTGAGGATTGCGCCTATTGCCCGCAAAGCGCGCGCTATAATACAGAAGTCGAAGCCGATAAATTAATGCAGCCACAAGCGATTTTGGCGGAAGCAAAGAAAGCCAAAGCCGCAGGCGCCAGTCGTTTCTGCATGGGCGCCGCATGGCGTGAGCTAAAAGACCGTGATGTTCCCAAGATTGAAGAAACCATCCGTCTCGTCAAAGCAGAAGGCCTAGAAACTTGCATGACGCTCGGTATGCTCAAAGACGAACAAGCCGAAACGCTTAAAGAAGCTGGCCTCGATTACTATAACCATAATCTCGATACCGCGCCGGAACTTTACGGCGATATCATCACCACCCGCACCTATGATGACCGCAAAGAAACGCTAGCACGCGTGCGTGACGTCGGCATGAAGACCTGTTCCGGCGGAATTGTCGGCATGGGCGAAGGCCGCGATGGCCGCGCCGGCTTATTGCAAGAACTCGCCAACTTACCAGAACATCCAGAATCAGTACCCATCAACATGCTCGTCCAAGTCGAAGGCACGCCGATGGCGAACCTCGAGCCACTCGATCCAATCGAATTTGTACGTAGCATTGCCGTGGCGCGTATCATTATGCCAAAATCTTTCGTCCGCCTCTCAGCTGGCCGCGAAGAAATGTCCGATGAACTGCAAGCCATGTGCTTTTATGCCGGTGCAAATTCTATCTTCTACGGCGATAAACTCCTCACCACACCAAACCCGATCGAGAATGACGATATGGCACTCTTCAAACGCCTCGGCATCTCTCCGCTTCAGCTAGAGACATCAGAAAATGCGGATGATTGGGAAGAGGAAGAAGATGTAACCTCTCCTATCGGCGGCTGTCACCACACTGGCACATGCTCGCACTAACGCGCTAGAGAACCACCGCCACCCCTAGCACCAAGGTGTCGACTTAACTCAATAGCTTGGAAGTCATCAAACTTTCCCTCCTCATCAATGGAGAAGGAATAGGCTGGCCCTTTGCTGAATAAGGTGGAAGGTCCCGTAAAAATAAACTTAATACCTTCATACTCTAAAATAGGTTTTCCCGGCGGATGGTAATGCCCCAGCACAATATTTTTCACCCCATCTAACAACTCAGGCTGCTGGGTTTTAATCGTATCGTGAATCGCCTTCATCACCTGATCTAAAGGCGTAACCCTTGAAGAGATGGGTTCATCCAAAGCATTCTTTATCCTGGAAAATTGTTTCTTCGCGAAGTTACGCACCTTTCCCGGTTTATCCGTCACGCTTCTCCAAAGAGAATCTTCAATCCCAAGCTTATATAGTGGCTCGTCCTTTGATCGTCCAACATCCTCGCGAGTCATCGCTCCCATGTGAATCGAAACATTTCCCCGAAAAATCGCTTTAATTTTATCAGAAGTGCCACGGAACGCCATATCTGCCTGCAAGTCTCCATGGAGGTGGATCGTGTTTTTGCTTTTGATATGCGACTCATGCGATTCTAGATTTGGCTTAGAGCACTCAATCCGTTCCTTTATTTTTGCTTCTAATTCACGGTAATTATCGTGATTACCGAAAATATAAGAGATTTTCACATTTGGATTTGCCTTAATGGCCGTTTCAATAAACGCGTCTAGCTTCTCCAGCGATTGATCTACCTTCGCTAGAATTTGAGATCTCGTACCGGTTAAATCAAGCACTTCGATAATATCGCCATTTAGAAATATTTGATCCGGCTTATCCTTTTCCACCAAACGCGTCAGCTGCTGCAAGTGCCGATGACCGACAGATCCCGCCTGCCCCAAATGCAGATCCGAGATACTAAGTCCTGTTTTTTGTTTTGAGCTATCGGGCAACAATCGTTCCATATCTTTTGATTTCCTCCTATATATAGCATAAGAACGTTAAGCTTTTATGAAACGAAACCCTCACTGGCAGCACGATGGCCTTAATCATATCTGGTTGCCTTATAACCAGATGCAAATCTCTGCGCCGCCTTTGCCGGTGGTCGATGCGGAAGGCAGCACCCTCACGCTCGCTGATGGCCGCACACTGATCGATGGTATCGCTAGCTGGTGGTGCATGGTCCATGGTTATCGTCACCCTTACATGATCGAACAAATGACCAAGCAGCTGCAAACACTCCCTCACATTATGTTCGGCGGCATCAGCCACGAGCCAGCCTTCACACTCGCAGAGCGTCTCGCCAAAATGACGCCGAAAGGGTTAGAACGTGTCTTCTTCGCGGATTCTGGCTCTGTCTCGGTCGAAGTCGCGATTAAGATGGCACTGCAATATTGGCGTAATAAGGGCAAACCGCAAAAAGGGCAGTTCCTCTGCTTCAAAAATGGGTATCACGGCGATACATTAGGTGCGATGTCTGTCTCTGATTCGCTGAGCGTTTACCACCAAGCCTTTTCCCACGCGTTACAACATCAATTCACTGTTCAGATCCCCAAAGACGAATATGATTTCGCCGATTTTGAAAGCCTCGTCGCGGATAATGCCAAGCATATTGCCGGCTGTTTCATCGAACCGCTTGTGCAAGGCGCTGGCGGCATGCGCTTCCATTCGCCCGATGTGCTGGCCGAGATTCACCGCATCTGCAAACGCCACGATATCCTGCTAATCGCCGATGAAATCGCCGTCGGCTTTGGCCGCACCGGCTATATGTTCGCTTGCGAAGAAGCCGGCATTACGCCTGACATCATGTGCCTTGGAAAATCGCTCACCGGCGGCATGATGACCATGGCCGCCACCCTAGCAACCGAAGAAGTGTTTGATGCTTTCCTCGATGACTCCTACGATAAGGCCTTCATGCACGGCCCCACCTATATGGCAAACCCGCTCGCTTGCAGCGCCGCTCACGCCTCGCTCGATCTATTCGAATCCGAGCCGCGTCAAACACAAATTGAAGCCATTGAAGCCCAACTAATCACAGAACTCGCACCCTGTCGCTCTGTAGATGGCGTCATTGATGTTCGAGTCAAAGGCGCACTCGGCGTAGTGCAGCTGGATAGTTCCCGCCCCCTTGATAGCAACGCATTACGCGAGCGCTTCGTCGAACTCGGTGTATGGATTCGCCCGATTGGCGATGTGATCTATCTCACCCCACCGCTCGTCATTACTCAAACAGAATTAACCCAGCTGACATCTGCCATCGTGACAGTCGTGCAGGAATGGTCTAAAGAATAATCCATGTTATTAGAATTAACGAGTTTTCTCGCGCAATTCCCACAATTCCATATGTGGGCCGTATTTGGCATCGTGCTGATGGCTGTCGTGCTTTTCGCCAATAGCCGTATCAGTTTAGAGCTCTCCTCTATCATTATCCTCGGCCTACTCATGCTGTTCTTTGAACTCTTGCCGATGCAAAACACCGAAAGTGGCGTCCCGTTAGATGCCTCAGAGTTACTCACGGGTTTCGCCAATCCGGCACTCATCGCAGTGATGGGCTTACTCGTTCTCGGTCAAGCCGTCATCCGCACGGGCTCGCTTACGTGGCTATCAAACATGTTCATCGGCATTAAGCGTGGCGGTAAAATTTTACCCGTTTTGCTGATCCTTTTAACCGTGACATTTGTCAGTAACTTCCTCAACAACACCCCTGCCTGCGTGATCTTTATTCCCATCATGATGGCCGTCGCAAAACACCTAAACATCTCCTCCAGTAAGGTGATGATTCCGCTTTCTTACGCCGCTATTTTAGGTGGTGTGACTACCTTGATTGGTAGCTCCACCAACTTGCTCGTGTCCGGTGTGATGGTCGATATGGGTATGGAGCCGCTGGGCTTTTTCGACTTTACCTTGCCTGGCCTATGCATCGTCGGTGTTGGCCTAACTTATATCGTTTTTGTGCTGCCCAAGCTCCTGCCCAACCGTACGGATATTGCCAGCGAAGTGATGATCGGTGGCGACCGTACTTTCGTCGCACAACTAGAGCTATCACGCGATGCTGACGCCGTTGGCAAAACCATTGGCGAGGCAGGGTTATTTGAAGACCGCGATATGACCCTCAAGATGATTCAGCGCGGCGAGCATGCTTTCTTGCCGCCATTCGATGAGAACTTAACTCTCAAAATTGGGGACCTTCTGATCCTCACCACCACGCGTGATGCACTGTCAAAACTTCTCTCAGACTCACCGAAAGAAGCCTTCCGCAAAATTCATCAAATGAGCATGATGGCGGAAGATTTAGAGGGCGACACACAGATGACCGAGCTCCTCATCGCTCCCGCTTCGCGCATGATTGGCCGTAATATCGAGCAAATTGGTTTCCACCATAATCTAGGCTGTATTGTGTTGGGCATCCAGCGCCGTTCACGCATTATCACCACCCGTATGACCGACATGCGCCTTGCTGCAGGCGATGTACTACTCGTGATGGGAAGCCAGCAAGAAGTGAATAAAATGCGCATCAATAAAGATGTGATCCTGATGGAATGGACGACGCAGGATATGCCATCTAAACGCCTTGCATGGCGGATCAACCTCATCTTTGGTTGCGTGGTTGGGCTTGCTGCCACCAGCATCTTACCCATCCATATCGCCGCCTTTGTCGGTGCTGGCGGGGCCATCATCGCAGGGTGTTTAAATCTCCGCCAAGCCTTACGTGCGCTCGACTCGGCGATCATTTTCCTTGTCGCCGCCGGTATTGCGTTGAGCGTTGCCTTACAAAAAACAGGAGGCGCCGCCTTCCTCGCCGATACGCTCGTCACCAGTATGGAGGGCTACCCGCCCGTCGCCGTCATGTCGGCGATGTTCTTGCTAATGGGGATCCTCACCAACATCCTCAGCAATAACGCGACCGCCCTGCTCTTTACGCCGATTGCCGTCAGCACCGCCGCATCGCTCAACGTACCGCCTGATATGTTTATTTTCGCGGTTATCTTCGCCAGTAACTGCTGCTCTTTCGCATCGCCGATTGGCTACCAAACCAACCTACTCGTGATGGCCCCGGGGCATTACCAATTCAGCGATTACATCAAAGCAGGCGTACCGCTCATGCTGCTCGTCTGGATCACCTATACGGCCTACGCGTGGTTCTTCATGATGTAGGCATAAAAAAACGCTGGGGATTTCTCTCCAGTACATTTTTTACGTCTTTAGGTTCTCTTAAACGAGGCTTAGTCCATCAAAGATGGTGATATCATCTGCCGTGATACTATTGGCTGCAACATCAGCAAACGTCACGCTGCCGTTAGAACCAAAACTGATATAAGCCGCGCCGCTCGCATAAAGAATATTCGCAACCACATCCGCCGCACTGCTAAACAAACCTGCATCAATGGCGATCAAATCACCGCCCGCAATGCCTGCGCCCTCAAAGCCAACGACAAGATCATCATCATTGGCAAAACTAAAGACCAGCAGATCATCCCCGCCGCCGCCAACGATGATATCATCGCCATTCAAACCATAAATAAAGTCTGCACCGCCATTGCCGTAAAGCTGGTCGTTACCGAGACCACCAACCATCGTATCATTACCATCGCCGGCCCCATCGGTTACGCCAGTATCGCCGACGATCACGTCGTCACCGCCATTGCCGTACATCTCATCGCCGCCATTACCGCCAAGGATCGTATCCGCTGTATCATCGGGACTGATCACGCCAGAACCACCATACACAAGGTCACGACCTCCGCCGCCATCGACTTTATCGGAACCGCCTGCACCATAAACTTCATCATTACCGTCACCGCCCGTGACAGAATCAGCCGATGCACCTCCGCGAAGGCTAGCATCTGCCGCACTAGCAGCCACAAGCATTTCGCCGGTTACCGTAAAGGGGAAATCTAAGTTAGGTGCCAAGAATGGAACCACCGTAAAGCTGGTCGTCGGCACCGCTAAATCACTGGTGGTTACTGAAGTCACACCACCTGTTGGTGATGCCAAACTATATCCACTTGAATTATAGCCCCAATCAGCCAACCATTCATCGAAAATCATACTCGTCATTCTCAAACCCTCGTTATCTTTGTTACTATCAACATAACGAGAACCAATCGAATAACAATTGAGTTATTCTCTCTTAAATAGCGCCCGGCAGACCGAGTGGAAGTTCATCTGCTGGAGCTGCATCATCAGAGGGTTCTTCCTCTGCCTTTACAGGCTTCTTCACGCGAGGTTTGCGAGCGGGCTTTACTTCCGCTTGCGCTTCCACTTGAACTTCTTGATCTTGGTCTTGATCTTCAGAAGTTTCTTTCTTCATCGCAGGTTTTGGACGCGGTTTGCGCCTTGGCTTTTCTTCCACTGCAGCTGAGGAAGCCTCAGGAACGCTTTTTTGCGGCTCATCACCGTGATCTTGTTCATCCTGCGGCTCCGGTTCAGGATTAGCGGCGCGATGCGCTTCTTGCTCGGCTTCATGCGCATTGAGCAAACGTTGGAAATGCTCTGCATGTTGCATGTAGAATTCCGCTTTCACGCGATCATTCACCCGATGCTCATTATATAAATTTATGTAATTATCGCGTTTATTTTCAACCTGTTTGGCGTTGAAACGCTTATTACCGCCGCTATTATTGCGGTTGCGATTATTGCGGTTATTACTACCCCCACCACTGTTATTGTTCGGGCGGCGGCCATATGGGCGATTACGTCGTTGATTCATCAAACTTCCTTTAGAAACTTATCTCTTCTGTAAGATCACGGCACGTTCAATTCCGCCATAATCTTTACGAATTTTATGCAAATCAAACCCGTTTTGCTCCGCGAGTGCGGCAACCTGGTCTGTTTGCCCTATTCCTACCTCAAATATCAACCATCCGCCTTGCTGTAAAATTGCGGGGGCTTGCGCCGATATTGTTCGGTAAAATTCGAGCCCATCTTCTCCGCCTACTAGAGCCATGATGGGTTCATGATCCCGCACTTCAGGCATAAGGCCTTCGTAGCTGTGCATTGGGATGTAAGGTGGATTACTTATGACAAGATCGAAGCCTTCTGTCAAGCTTTCTGCCCAGTCTGCCTGTTGAAATTCCACGCGATTCTGAAAACCGAGCTTCTGGGCATTGCGATTTGCCACCGCCAAAGCCTCCGGCGACTTATCCACCGCCACCGCGCTAGCATTGGGGAATTCATGCAATAATGTCAAAATAAGGCAACCACTGCCCGTCCCTAAATCCAGAAATCGATAGGGTTTCTCTTTATTAGGCAGGCACTTAAGCGCCTCTTCAATCAGCACTTCACTATCAGGGCGCGGGGTCAACACATGCTCATTGACGATAAAGTCATGTTCCCAAAACCCGCGCTCGCCCAATATTTGCGACAAAGGTTCACGCGCTTCACGACGCTTCAACAATTCTTCAAAACGAGCCTCATCACCCTGCACATGCTCAAATATCATCTGCGCCTCGCGCTGTGGCGACTCGCATCCGGCATCCAGCAGGCGCTTAACTGCCTTAGCTGAGATCATCCGCGATATCGGCGAGACGTTCTGCTTCATCGACGCTACGTAGCTCATCAATATACTCATCGAGCCCCTCGCCTTGCATAATCGCATCGAGGTTATAGCCGGTTTTATTGATACGATGATCCGTCACACGCCCTTGCGGGAAGTTATAAGTACGAATGCGTTCCGAGCGATCGCCGCTACCAACCTGCCCTTTGCGCGCTGCTGAGCGTTCATCATGCACCTTCTGGCGCTCCGCATCATAGATACGTGCACGCAACACGCGCATCGCTTTTTCGCGGTTTTTATGTTGCGACTTTTGATCCTGTTGGCTCACGACAATACCGGTTGGAACATGTGTCAAACGCACCGCAGAATCCGTCGTATTGACCGACTGCCCACCCGGACCAGAGGCACGAAACACATCGAAACGAATATCAGATTCCTTCAAATCGATATCGACTTCTTCGGCTTCCGGTAACACGGCGACTGTCGCTGCAGACGTATGAACACGCCCGCCAGATTCCGTCACCGGCACACGTTGCACACGGTGCACGCCGGATTCAAATTTCAATTTCGCAAACACGCCTTTGCCGTTAATGGCCGCACTCGCTTCTTTATAACCACCCACGCCGGTTTCCGAGATATCCATCGACTCGAACGTCCAGCCTTTATTCTCCGAATAACGTTGATACATACGGAAAAGTTCAGCCGCAAATAAGCCCGCCTCATCGCCACCGGTACCCGCACGAACTTCAAGAATCGCACTTTTCTCATCCGCTTTATCTTTGGGCAGGAGCGCCACTTGAATATCTTTTTCAAGCTTCGGCATCAGCTCGGTTAAATTGCGATGCTCTTCTTCCGCCATTTCCTTCATTTCAGGATCGGCCAGCATCTCCGACAAGTCTTCCAACTCGCTAGAGGCTTGCATATATTGCTTATAAAGCTCCACAATCGGCCCGAGATCCGAGTATTCCTTGGAGGTGACCGCATAATCCGCAATCGCATCCGGATTGGCCATTTGTTGTCCCAGCTCTTCAAAGTGATCAACAATACTCTTTAACTTATCTAAAAACCCAGCGTCCATGCGTGGGTTATAGGCTAAAGAGATAGGCAAGGGCAAGCCAGCAGTTAGAGATACCCCCAACGAGTATCATAGTTTCTTAACATCTGTCTGTTACACTGCTCAAATATCAACAGTGAAGATAAGGTGAAGCCATGCATTTAGAGGGATTATTCGGAGAAAATTCCAACCCCAAAGAGGTCGCTCAAAAGCAAGCTACTATTTTAAGAAAGCTAGCAACCATCGTCGCTAAATTAAAAACAAATTGTCAAGATTCAGATATATTAGAACCACTCATGAATCTCAAAACAAACCTAATAATCGCATCCAGTCAATCGCAACGACTCGCCACTAAAGATAACATCTCAGGCGACCCAAAACTCATAAGCGAACTGGCCGGTGCGATAGGGCAAGTCGCCACGCTTCAAAGATTAGGTCTTGCATTTAAGGGCGCTCCAGCTCAGATAAACCATGCTCAAGAAGCTTTTGAAGCACTCACACTGACTTGGAAAGAGCTAGGAATCGAATCAGGCGCAACTCCCGATACTTCTATTAGTTTTGACGACATTCTCGATCAAGTCTTACACACCAGCGGCACACTAGGGCTAGGCAATGAAAAAGATATCATCAGCTCAACATACAAGCGCAATATCCCAGGCTACCAGCAAGGTGGAAATATCCGCTAAATCACCCCTTCCGTTCAAATAACTTCACCGCTTCTTCAAGCAGCGTCTCCCCCAACTTATCGACTTCATCTAGCATAATCGCGTGGCTGTAATAGCGGCTCACATCATGACCGATGCCGATGGCCATTAGCTCTACGGGCGAGCGTTTTTCAATTCCTTCAATCACTTCGCGCAGATGCAGGTCGAGATATTCACCGCTATTGAGCGAGAGTGTGGAATCATCCACCGGCGCGCCATCCGATATCACCATCAAGATGCGCCGCTGCTCAGGTCGAGCCAGTAAACGTTCATGCGCCCAAAGCAGCGCTTCACCATCAATATTTTCCTTGAGCATTCCTTCTTTCAGCATCAATGCCAGATTATGGCGTGTGCGCGACAGGGCCTGCTCGGCTGATTTATAAATGATATGACGCAGGTCGTTTAAACGCCCTGGCTGTTCTGGCCGCCCGCGCTCCATCCATGCTTTACGCGCATCGCCGCCCCGCCATTCCTTGGTCGTAAATCCGAGAATCTCCACCTTCACGCCACAACGCTCCAACGTGCGCGCGAGCAGCTCCGCACTCAACGCCGTAATCGTAATCGGTCGCCCGCGCATGGAGCCTGAATTATCGAGCAGCAACGAGACCACCGTCTCCTTATCCTGACTCTGGCGCTCCTGCTTATAGAGATACGGATAGCCCGGCGTGATAATCGCTTGCGGCAGGCGGGCGTTATTGACCAACCCTTCTTCCAGCTCAAACTCCCAGTAGCGCTCCGTTCGTGCCAATAACAAACGCTGCAGCTTATTCGCCAAGCGCCGTGTCACCTGCGCCATTTGCGGCATTTTTTCATCGAGCTGCTGGCTGAGGCGTTTAAGTTCCTCATAAGGCGCGAGCTTACTAGCAGGCACAATCTCATCATATTCACGGGTAAAAATGTGATAGGGCTCGGCGACGGTATGCCCACCTTCGGGATGGTTATGGCCCATAGATTCCGCCTCATGCAGCATCTCTTCATGATTAGCCATCTCATCAGAATCTTGGGTTTGGGCGAAATTATCATCCTCGCTGGAGCTATCGCTCGGCGATGAATCAGCCGCTTGTTCTTCCTGTTCGGAGTCACCCTCTTGTGGCGGCTCTTCGTCTGATTCTTCTTGCCCGTATGCTTCGGCTTCTGCATCACTAGGCTCTTCTTGTTCTACCGGAGACATATGCCCCTGAGACAACCATTGCTGCAAAAGTTGATGGAACCTTTCTTGACTCTCCACATGCGCAGAAAGCAATTCTCCGTCGAATCCTTCCAGCGTCATTTTGAGCGAAGCCACTTCCATTGCCAACGTATCTGGCACTTTATAGCCTGCCAACTCAGCCCGCACATAAGCCGCCATCGCCTCAGCACTACGTTGCTCTTCAGAAAGCGGTTCATGCGTTAAACGCTTCTCTTCCCACGCCTCCACATTCGTACGAATTCCCTGATAGCGCTTGGCCGCCAGCGTATCGAGACGCGCCATTTCCATCGCCTCCGCCATCTCCGCCTGCTGCCAGCCTGAAGCAAGCTTCGGGTTATGCCAGCGCCGCGCAAAAGCCGCACGGTCAATCTCGCCGCGCTGCGCCGCCACTTCCTCTGTGCCCAAAAGCAATAACACATCGCTCTCCAATAAAGGAGATTCCACATGGTTAGCCCCAGCGCGTAACGTCAGGTCTTTCTTACCAGACAGCGCCCGCGCCGCAGCAGAGAGAGTTTCATGATCAGGATTCATGGCGATAAACTAATGAGGTAAACGACACGGAGCAAGCCTATCTTCGTTATACCGGCAAAGGTGAGCACCAAAAATCATTTTCAAAAAACACCCTTCCAGCCTAAAAATAATGCGATAGACTCTAAATATAGGCTCAAATACTTGTGGGCAGCCTAGACCAATTCCACATCGAACACGCGTTGGTAGAGTTCAGCGATGACGGGTTTTTCTTCTTCGTCGCATTTATTGAGAAAGGTGAGTGTGAACGCATCTTCGCGATTTTCAAAAATTTCGATATTTTCCGCCCAGAGTATCACCGTACGCGGCGACATCACGGTGGAGATATCACCGGCTTTGAAGCTCTCACGAGTCAAGTTCGCCAGCACGACCATTTGTTTAGCAAGTTTCTTTTTCAGCTTCGGCGCTTTGGCGAGAATAATTTCGACCTCTTGCGCTTCAGGCAAATAATTAAGCTGCGTCACGATATTCCAGCGATCCATCTGCCCTTGGTTAAGCGCTTGGGTGCCGTGGTAAAGACCACTCGCATCGCCTAAGCCTACCGTATTCGTCGTCGCAAAAATACGGAACAGGGGATGCGGCGTAATCACACGATTTTGATCCAACAACGTAAGCTTGCCTTGCGCCTCTAACACACGCTGAATCACGAACATTACATCCGGTCGCGCGGCATCATATTCATCGAACACTAAAGCAACAGGGCGTTGCAATGCCCAAGGCAAAATTCCTTCACGAAATTCGGTAATTTGCTGACCGTCTTTCACCACAATCGCATCGCGCCCGACAAGGTCGATCCGGCTAATGTGGCTATCCATATTCACCCGCAATGTGGGCCAGTTCAGGCGCGCGGCCACTTGCTCAATATGAGTCGATTTTCCGGTGCCGTGATAGCCTTGAATCAACACACGGCGATTATACACAAAGCCCGCAAGAATGGCGCGAGTCGTCGCACTATCAAATTGATAGGTCTCATCCACATCCGGCACATGCTCGGTACGCTCTTTAAAGGCAGGGATTTTCCAATCGCAATCAATGCCAAAAACTTTGGATGCGGAAAGTTCAGTATCGGGAGTATCAATCATGTTTGAAGGGATAAGGGGTAAGCCTTGAGATGTAAACCCCACGGTGCATTACTTAATGTTCATCTACCGCTGTCATAATAATAGCATACGATTCCGTCACACGTTTAAATCGATCTTCGGCAGTCGCCTCTTTATTCACATCCGGGTGATACTTCTTCACTAATTCTTTAAAGCGAACCTTCACATTATCTTTCGTGACCGGCCAATCTAGCTCCATAAAACGAAGAGCCTTGGTCACTTCGCTATTAGGAGCTGGAATACGCGCCGCCATTTCATCCACCGTAGCGCCGCTACCGTTAAATACATCGCCAAACTTACCCGTGAAACTTTCGTAGAGTTTATCAGCGGTATAATTGCCAGCTTTCTCCCGCGCCCAGGTCGGGCGGTGATCGGTATCAAAATTATCCCAGTAGATTTCGATTTCCATTTCAGACATGCCGTCAAAATAGTTCCACTGTTTATTATATTCGCCTGCATGGGCTTGGCAAAAACGGTAATAATCCTTTGCAATCGGGCTATAGCGCGATTTAGGTGCACGATGCTCCCCCGGCTTTTCACAACCAGGCATATCGCAATCAGGGTGCTGTTCTTCCTTAGAAGGAGTCCAACGCGGGGAATAGACAGAAGGAGGCATAGGCCGCCATTATAGGCTGGCAATCGGCAGCAAAACAAGCAATAACAAAGCATGAGCACACGAATTGAACGATTGACCGAAAGCTTGCAAGCATTAGCGCCTGCTCACTTGAACATTAAAGATGACTCTGCCCGTCATGCAGGCCATGCCGCCATGAACGGTGTCGAGGGCGAAGAGACGCACCTCGTTATCGAAATTACCTCGGCTCAATTCGCAGGGAAATCACGCATTGAATGCCATCGCATGGTGCAAAAAATATGCAGCCCAGAGATGGACTCTGGACTGCATGCATTACAGATTAAAGCGATCGCTGCTTAAGCAGCCGCCTTATCTTCAGATACGCTTTCACGTACAGGATTAGGAGAACTCTCCTGCACCAATTGAGTCAAATCAACCATCGGCTTATCGCTCTCTAGCTCATTATAGGTTGGAATATTATGCATCTTCACAAGCACATCCACCTCTGACACAAGATTTTGCAGAGATTTCATCTCAAGCTTGCCACCGTTACGGTACGTCTCTAACTGCTCACCCGGCTGATAGCACACATCATGCGCAATCACTTCAATGCCAGCGTCACGCAATTTAGGTGCCACATAAAGCGATGGCGCCTCACGTAAATCATCGACATGCTCTTTAAAAGCAACGCCGAGGAGGCCCACTTTTTTAGCACCCGTCGCGATAATCGCTTTCACGCCTTGGTCAATTTGCTCTTCGTTACTGTCCATGATCGATTTCACAATCGGCAAATCAACACCATGCAAATCTGAGAACCAGCTAAGCCCGCGAACATCTTTCGGCAAACATGAACCACCGAATGCAAAGCCCGGACGCAAATAATGCGAGGAAATATTCAGCTGCGTATCGGCCAAGAAAATCTTAATCGTATCGTCGACATTTCCGCCGAAGGCTTTCACGGTACGGCCAATTTCGTTACCAAACGCGACTTTCAATGCGTGCCATGTGTTATCGACATATTTAGCAAATTCACCCGTTTCAACGGTCGTACGAATACGCTCGCCATTCACATCCTTATAAAGATCTTCAATCGCTTGCGCTGCAACAGGCTCTTCCGCACCGATCACAACACGACCTGTATCGAAGAAATCTTTAATGGCCATTCCTTCACGTAAAAACTCAGGATTTGAAGCAATATAGAAATCCGCACCCGCTTTGAGGCCAGATTCGCGCTCAATGACCGGCGCCAGACGATTACGCATCGTTCCCGGTGGAACGGTTGAGCGCAGTACAACAACCGTGCCCTTCTCCTGCATCCCTTTAAACGCTTTACCGAGCGATAGCGCGACCGCATCAAGGTAAGACAGATCAGGAGAACCTGATTCTGGCGTTGGCGTTCCCACTGCAATCATCACCACACGGCTATTGGTCACTGCATAATCAAAATCGGTAGTTGCACGAAAGGTTCCGTTATCAATGATCTCTTCAATCAGCTCATTCACCCCCGGCTCAACAAATGGAGCTGTCTTGGTGTTAAAGGCCGCAACACGGTTTTCATCAATATCTACACCGATAACCTGAAAACCTTGCTTGGCAAAACAGGCACCTGAAACGGTTCCCACAGGGCCAAGACCAATCATTGCAACATCATATTTTTTCGTCATTACGTCTCCATAGCTAAGGTAATTTATTAAAATTCGTTAATACTAATACAGATTTGTTAACTAATTTGCAAGTATTCGTTGCAAACTAAGCTTTATCGGCCTTGTCCGAAGCCTTACCTACTTTCGCCTTCGCCTGCGCCGCTTCATCCTCATGCACGAGCGATATCAGGGTAAAATCGGTATTATCTTTACCTTTTGCCCGTTGATCAATTTGGCGCATGGCACCGTTCTTGGTGTTAATCAAGAAGAGTGGAATTTGACTTCCCTCCTCCTCATCATGTTGCTCCAGGGAATATTCATCGGTCAGGTTAATCGCTTTCGCGCGCCAACCACGCATGGCCTTACCAATAAGCTCTGTCAATACATGCCCGCTACCAATGACCGGCCCTTTTAAACTATGATCAAATTGATTCGTCGGAGCACCATCCTTATCAAGCTCCACATCAATATGGAACACCCGGTGACGACCAAATAAGTGAATATAGTTGGCCCCGACTAGCGAGTTGTAGGCCACATTCGAAGTGGCGAGCACGAGGTAACTATATTGCTCCAAATCCAATTCGTAATAGGCTTCTTCGGATAAGATTTCGCCGTAATGCACAGGGATATCCGCCATACGCGGCTGTTTAAGCTGGTGCCAATTCGTATCGGCAATCAAGACCGGCATTTTTTGACGTTGGAATACTTTCGCAAGCTCCACCGAAAAGGCGTTACTCCCAACAATCAGTACACCATGTTCATGCTGCGCCAAACCAAACCGTTTCGCGAGCCATCCCATTGAGAACCCATGCAACGTGACCGTCGCAAAGATCATCAGGAACGTCACCGGCAAGATAGCCTCTGCCCCGGCATACCCCGCCTCCATCAATTTAGGCGCGACTAAACCTGCCGTCACCGCACATACAATTCCGCGCGGCGCAATCCAGCCAATGAATATCCGCTCCTGAAGACTCATATTACTGCCAATCGTCGCCAGGTAGACTGAAAGCGGACGGGTGACAAAAATCGCTAAGGCCACAAAGCCAATCGTGCCATAGCCAAGACTTGTCATCATCTCGAACTTCAGCGTCGAGGAGATAAGAATAAAGATCACGCCCACGAGGAGAATCGCGATATATTCCTTAAAGCGCTTCGTATCATGATAACTGGCAAATTTGGAATTCGCCAAAGCGATACCAAAGGCCGTCACCGCAATTAAGCCGCCCTCTTTTTGAATTTCATCACTAATGGCAAACAGGAAAATCACCATCGTTAGAATGACCGGCTGCTTGAGATATTCCGGCACAAAACCACGCGTAAAGGCAATCTTCAATACATAAGCCGCGCCCACACTAATCGCAGCAATTCCAGCCACAATCACCAAGAAATTCAAGCTCGTAAAGACTGCACCTGCTGTCGTATCAGCACTTGAATACACCAGAAACTCATAAGCAAAAACCGCCAATAGTGCCCCTACAGGGTCATTCACAATTGCTTCCCATTTCAGCATCGAGCCAACTTTTGGCTTCACTTTATTCTGCTGCAAAAGTGGCATCACCACCGTTGGCCCCGTAATCGTAAACAGCCCGGCAATCACACAAGAAAGTCCTAGCGAGAAATCAGCAACATAATACGCCGCCAGCACATTCAGCACAAAATTGATCGGCGTTGAAACCAGCAACATCCGCAAAGTCCCGCCCTTACTCTCGCGCAACCCTTTAAAACTTAAATGTAGCCCACCCTCGAAAAGAATAATCGCCACACAAAGCGCAATCAGGCCAAAATAATAGGTACCCAGTGTTTCCTGCGGATCGAGCACCCCAAAAACTTCGCCCAACAAAATCCCTGCAATGGCATACATCACAATCGCCGGGAAGGTGTAACGCCATGAAACAAATAAACAAACAAGGCAAAGCAGCAATAAAGCCGATACGGAGAGAAGCATAAAAATTCTTCTGTTATTTCAATTGCGTCGAAACTGCCATTTTTGACCCAAAAGTCAACTTCTAGGCGCATATTATCGGTGGATAACTCTTACTCACTCAACGGAATATAGACGTGGAAGCTACTGCCTTCGCCGACAACGGATTCCACCTTCATCACCGCGCGGTGACGCTGGAGGATATGTTTTACAATCGCAAGGCCAAGCCCCGTTCCGCCGACTTTTCGGGTACGCGCAGAATCCACACGATAAAAACGCTCAGTTAGGCGTGGCAGGTGCTCTTTGGAGATCCCCTCGCCTTCATCACGCACGGTAATTTGCATCGCGCGCTTGGTTTGCACGAAATGCGGATCACGCGGCAAGTCAGAGGTCACACGGGCTGTCACCAACACTTCACTACCGTCATTACCATATTTAATCGCGTTTCCGATCAGGTTATGCAGCACCTGTTTCAATTCATTTTCTTCACCGCGAATCTTGGGAAGGTTTTCCGCCACATCCACTTCAATCGTGATATTTTTCTGCTTGGCCGCCCATTCAAAATGGTCTCTCTCATGCCTAATCACACGACTAATTTCGACCGCGCTTACCGGCACCGTATGCGCATTCATCTCAATTTTGGAGAGACTCAAGAGATCGGTAATCAGGTTCTTCATCCGCTCCGACTGCTCTGCCATCATGCCTAAGAATTTCGGATGCGCCTCCATATCATCTTTCGCAGGCCCTTGCAGAAGCTCGATCAACCCAGCGATTGACGTGAGAGGCGTTCGAATTTCGTGACTCGCATTGGCAACAAAATCGGCGCGCATTTTCTGAATTCGCTTAAGCTGCGTAATATCATTGAGCGTGATAATTACCGCCATCCCGCCCTTGGACGCAATCGGGAAACGTTCGATAATAGCATGAATATCTTTCGGCTCAGGCTCGGCGATATGGAAATCTACCTCGCGCCCTTTAAGGCTCTCCACCACGGTAATGACCGCGTTGATTAGCACATCGCTTTCAAAAATATCACTCAGGTGCTTGCCTGCTAAATTCTGCCCGAACATCAAGCGCGCCGAACGATTCGTACGCACAATGCGCAGCTCCTCATCCGTCATAATCAGCATATCCGGCAGCGTATCGACCAGAATCTCACGCTCGGTAATCACCGATTCCATCTGCTGCTTCTTTTCCTGCCAATTACGCTGTAGCTGTACAAGCGCAGATGATAAATCGCTGGAGATATTCAACACGCCCAAATCCGGCGCTTTGGTTTTCTTATCTTGGCTCAAATCGCGCACATAATCGGTCAGCGCCGCCAGATTACTCAAAATCGGCTGCACCATAATCCCTGACAGCAAAAGCACAAAGCCATAGCCCAATAGAAAATGCACCAAACCAATCTCGTCATTGAGCAACAAAACCAAAAACACCACCAACACCGGAATCGAAAGGATCACCAGCGTGCGGAACAAAGTTTTCAAGGACAAAGTCGGACGGGACATAGCTCTATGATAGGTTTTCAGAATAAGTTGTCTAGCGCCCAGTATGGCGAAATGTTGCTAAGAACTCGTTAATAGCGAAAGCGTCTCACTTAGCGGCAATCCGACCACAGCGCTATAGGATCCGTTGATCCACGGCACAAAGGCGGCGCCGCGGCCTTGAATGGCGTAGCCACCGGCTTTTCCTTGCCATTCATTCGAGGCGATATAGTCCGTAACTTCTTGTTCCGATAGGCGCTTGAACTTGACGTGAGTCAGTACCGTTTTGCAACGGCCATTCACACAGATAGCAGTATAGACACGGTGTCTGCGACCGGAGAGCAGCTTTAGAAACTCGCGTGCTTGGGTTTCATTTTCGGGCTTACCTAAAATACGGCTTCCGCAGGCAACTACGGTATCAGCCGCCAGAACGGTCGCGCCCTCACGTTGAATTGCGGCGCATTTCTCTTTCGCCATGCGCGCAACATAGGTGACAGGGCGCTCACCTTTGAGCGGCGCTTCATCAATTTCGGCGGGAATAATTTCATCTGGCTCAATCCCTACCTGTCGGAGCAACTCCAACCGACGCGGACTAGCGGATGCTAAAATTAAGAATTCTGACATAAAACATTCCTAAAATCTCAAGGATAGATTGGCAAGGCCAATCCGCCGTTAACGGCGTAAAGCTGCGCGCCACTTGAGCGCCCCAAAACTACTTGTGACGGAAGGTGATGCGGCCTTTGGAAAGATCGTAAGGTGTCATTTCGACCGTCACTCTATCGCCTGCAAGTACACGGATACGGTTCTTACGCATCTTGCCTGAGCTATGCGCTAATACTTCATGCCCATTTTCGAGCACCACACGAAACATCGTATTGGGTAGAACTTCTTCCACCGTTCCTTCAAATTCGAGTAGTTCTTCTTTAGCCATAAAATCCGTATTCGTTGTTTAATCTTTGAGGCTTAGTAACGCAAAGCTAGGCGTTTGGCCAGTATCTTATTTTAAATGCAGAATACAAATAAGAGTAAAAATACGACGTGCGGTGTCCAAACACACCTCAACTTGGCTCTCCAAGCTGCTAATCAGCATCTCTGCCCCCTCATTATGCACGGCTCTACGCCCCATATCGAGCGCCTGAATTTTCTCAGGCGTATGAGTCGAAATACCATCGCTATAGGCCTCCCACATCATAAAATAATCTTTAATAAGTTTGCGAAACGAACGCATAGAGAGGATAATCGTTTGCCCCTCTCCTTCATCTGCATTCGATTTCACGCTCATAAAGAGCCGTTGATCGACCGACGAAAGATGCAGCTTATAAGGCCCTTTGCCTTTTAGCTCATGCGGTTTGAAGCTATTTTGATGCAGCAAATCCGTGATCGCCATCTCACGTTCATGTTTAATCTCGGGGTTGCGATAGCGGATCGTCGCTTCATCCAACGTCACCTCAATAATCGACTCAGTCATTGCTTAACCTGCACGCTAGTGAGAGTGCATGCGCATCTAACCCTTCGGCCTCGGCCAAAAGGTGCCCTGCTTTGCCGGCGCTCTGAATCCCTTGCAGCGTCGCCTCAATCAGCGAGTGGCGGTTCAAGAAATCGTAAACCGATAGGCCCGAGGAAAAGCGCGCCGTGCCGCCCGTTGGCAACACATGGCTTGGCCCTGCGACATAATCTCCGAAAGCTTCCGGCGTATGACGACCTAAGAAGATCGCGCTGGCATGAGACAAATCATCCGACACTTCACGCGGATTATCAATGGCGAGTTCCAGATGTTCCGGCGCAATCGCATCCACCACAATTTTACATTCCCGCACCGATTCAATCAGAATCACCGCGCCATAACCCTCCCAACTTTTACGAGCAATTTCTGCTCGCGGAAGGGTTTGTAATATCTGTTCCACCTGCTCGCAGACGCCATCCGCAAAGACCGCATCATCGGCAATCAGAATCGCTTGTGACTCCTCGCCATGCTCGGCTTGCGAGAGCAAATCGGCCGCTATCCAACGTGGATCATTTTGGTTATCCGCCACGACGCAAATTTCTGAGGGCCCAGCGACGGAGTCGATCCCGACCGTACCAAATAACTGACGTTTTGCCTCTGCAACATAAGCATTACCGGGCCCAACAATCTTATTGACTGGCGCCATCGAATTCGTTCCGTAAGCAAGTGCAGCCACTGCTTGCGCGCCACCCATTTTGTAAACTTCCGTCACACCCGCCACTTTAGCTGCCGCCAGAATAATCGGATTCAACTCGCCCTTCGGTGCAGGCACGACCATCACCAAACGCTCAACTCCTGCCGTGCGCGCGGGCACAGCCGTCATCAGAACGGAGCTTGGATAAGCCGCCCGACCGCCCGGCACATAAAGCCCAACCGATTGCAGGGGTTTAAATTGCCAGCCTAATTTATTGCCATCACCATCATCGTAAAACGCATCTTCGGGCATTTGCATCGCGTGATAACGCGCAATACGTTGTGCGGAAAGCTCCAACGCATCGATCAGCGCTGCATCACATTGCGCGTAGGCGGCATCAATCTCTTCCGGCGAAACACGTAGCTCGCGCGCATCCGATACGGTAAGCTCATCCCATTTGGCTGTATAATCAACCACTGCAGCATCGCCGCGTGACTTCACGTCCGCCAAAACCTCCGATACGACTTTAGACACCGGCGCAAAATCCGCTTCACGGCTATCCAAAAAATCCGCTAGTAATTCACCGAAAGAATCATCCGAAGCATCAAAGAACCTAACCATCTAACGCCTCAGCGAATTGGTCAATCAAGCTGCGCACACGTTCACCATCCGTTTTATAAGCAGGACGGTTCACAATCAGGCGGCTAGATACTTCCATAATGGTTTCAACTTCGACCAAGCCATTGGCAACCAACGTACTACCCGTTTCAACAAGATCAACGATGCGTTTACACAGCCCCAAACTCGGCGCTAATTCCATCGCACCGTTGAGTTTAATACATTCTGCCTGCACACCGCGCTTCGCAAAATAACTACGCGTAATATGCGGATATTTCGTGCCTACACGAATATGACTCCAGTTTTGTGGGTTCTCATCTTTCGCTTCATCTTCGAGCATCGCCACACTCATACGGCACTTCCCAAGATCTAAATCGAGTGGGGTATACAAATCTGGATAATCAAACTCCGCTAAAACATCGCTTCCCCCAATGCCCAACTGCGCGCCACCATAAGCCACAAAGCTCGGTACATCAAAACTACGCACACGGATGATATCAAGTTCTGGCACATTTGAGGCAAAACGCAACGAGCGATCCTTCGGATCAAAAAACTTCGCTTCAGGCTCGATACCCGCACGCTTAAGCACCGGCAAAAGCTGGCTTAGAATGCGCCCCTTAGGAACGGCGAGGATGAGTTTTTTATCAGTCATTTATGCTATACGCTCAATCGTCGCACCTACATTGGTGAGTTTTTCTTCTAAATTTTCATAGCCGCGATCGAGGTGATAGACACGGTCAATCACCGTCTCGCCTTCAGCAGCCAGTGCAGAGATTACCAACGAAAGCGATGCACGCAAATCTGTCGCCATCACTTCTGCGCCATGCAGGCTATCGACGCCACGGATAATAGCAGAGCGACCTTGCACCGTGATATTCGCACCCATACGGGTTAGCTCCGGCACATGCATATAGCGGTTCTCGAAAATATTTTCCGTAATCATCGACGCGCCATCTGCACGTGAAAGCAACGCTGTCATCTGCGCCTGCATATCGGTTGGGAAGCCTGGATAAGGCTGAGTCATAATATCTACACCCGTAAGGCTCGCCCCTTCAATCGTGATCGAATCCTCATCTGCTTCAATATTCACACCCGCTTCGATGAACTTCTCCAATACGGACCCAAGGATACGCGATTGAACATTTGTCAACTTCACCTTACCGCCGGTAATCGCAGCGGCGGCAATAAAGCTGCCCGCTTCAATACGGTCCGCCACCACGCTATGCGTCGCACCGTGTAGTTCTTTTACGCCCGTGATCGTGAGGGTACTGCTACCAATACCCTCAATCTTCGCGCCCATCGCCACCAGACATTCAGCCAAATCGGTAATTTCAGGTTCACGTGCAGCATTGCGCAGGAGCGTTTCGCCTGTCGCCAGGACAGCAGCCATCAGCGCATTTTCCGTCGCGCCAACCGATACCGTTTCAAACGCTATCTCAGCGCCTTTCAAACCTTCGGGAGCAGAGGCGATAACATAACCGCCTTCAAGTTCGATCTTCGCACCCAGAGCCTCCATCGCCTTGAGATGCAAATCCACCGGACGCGAGCCAATCGCACAACCACCCGGCAACGACACTTTCGCTTCGCCGAAACGCGCAAGCAATGGCCCTAATACTAAAATACTAGCACGCATGGTTTTCACCAACTCGTAAGGCGCCGTATAATTTTTCACACGATCGGACTGGAAGGTCAGCGTGCTACTGGCCCAATCCTCTTCAACGAGCGTTCCGTGCTGGCGTAACAGCGTCACGATGGTTTCTACGTCTTTGAGCTTAGGTACATTTTTCAGCACCAATTTGCCTGCCGTCAACAAGCCAGCTGCAATTAACGGTAAAGCTGCATTTTTCGCACCAGAAATCGGGATTTCCCCGTTAAGCGGATTCCCGCCAACAATTCGAATTTTATCCATAAGCCGTTCTTAAGGGGTGTTATCCCAAATTTCCACCTAAACCTGCGGATTTAGCTCGCTTTTTCGACCTTTGGAAGCGTCACGCCTGTTTGACCTTGGTACTTACCTTTACGATCTGCGTAAGAACGCTCACACTCACTCGCGCCCTGTAGGAACAAAAACTGGCACGCGCCTTCATTGGCATAGATCTTCGCAGGTAGCGGCGTGGTATTCGAAAATTCGAGTGTCACATGGCCTTCCCACTCAGGTTCTAAGGGCGTTACATTCACAATAATACCGCAACGCGCATAGGTGCTTTTACCGAGGCAAATCACCATCGTATCGCGCGGAATGCGGAAATATTCAACCGTCCGCGCCAGTGCGAAACTATTGGGCGGAATGATACAACAATCGGTTTTGCGATCGACGAATCCTTCGCTCGAGAAATTCTTTGGGTCAACCGTCGCCGAATCAATATTGTGGAAAATCTTAAACTCATCCGACACACGCGCGTCATATCCGTAAGAAGACAGGCCGTAAGAAATCACATTCTCACGCTTGAGTTCTTCAACAAACGGCTCAATCATTTTATCTTTTTGGGCACGTTCACGAATCCAGTGGTCAGGTTGTATGGGCATCTCGTTACGCCACCTTTTCTTGGTTGGAAATAGATTGAACAGCACGCATCAATTGATCCTTGAGTTCGCCGCTTTTTAGCACGCCTGTTTCAACATCAAAATTATCGTAGAAACTTGGAATCGACAAGCTCGCCTTCACATCGCCTGCGAAATATTTAGCAGAATCTGTGGCGGAAGCCAGCACGCTACGCGCGCCACCCGGCCCAGGCGATGTTGAAAGCAGGATGAGTGGCTTTTGCTGAAATACCTTCTGATCAATACGAGAGCACCAATCGAACAGATTTTTATAAGCCGCTGTGTAAGAGCCGTTATGCTCTGCGAAGGAAATAATGACTCCGTCACTCTCACCTATCTTAGCAAAGAAATCTTGCGCTAACTGAGGCTTACCCAGCTCCGCTTCTTTATCTTCGCTAAACAGGGGTAGCTCGTAATCGTTAATATCCAGCACCTCAACTTCTGCCCCTTCCAAAAGGTTAACAGCGTAAGTCACTAGTTTTTTATTGATCGATTTCGAGCTGCTACTCGCAGCAAATGCAACTATTTTCATATTCTTTACCTTAAGCGATTAAGCCGCCTTCTTTTGTTGCATATAATGACGAAGCGCTTCAGAGAAACGGTTTAGACCCTCAGCCAACTCTTCCTCAGTGATATTGAGCGGCGGCAAGATACGGCATACATTGGGCCCCGCTACCAGCACCATCGCGCCATGCAGGCGCGCTTCTTCCATAATCTCACCAGCTTTGCCGTGAAATTCAGGAATCAACTCAGCGCCAATCATAAGACCAAGCCCGCGCACTTCGGTAAAAATACCCAACTCGTCTTTCAAGCCATTAAGGAAATCAAACGCTTGTTTACTACGCGCCGCAACATTGGCTTCCATCTCAGGGCTGCTGATAATTTCAAGCGCTTTGCCCGCAACGGCAGTCGCCATCGGATTACCACCAAACGTCGAGCCATGCGAGCCGAAGCTGAGTGTATCCGCGACTTTATCGCCGACAAGCAATGCACCAATCGGGAAACCACAGCCAAGGGCTTTCGCCAAGCTGACAGTGTCAGGCACGCAACCTTCTTCATGCCAATGGCTAAATAATTTACCCGTACGCCCCATGCCACATTGCACTTGGTCGAACATCAAGATTGCACCGACTTCGTCACATTTCTTGCGGAGGTAATTGAGGAAACCTTTTTTGAACGGCACGATACCGCCCTCGCCCTGTACGGGTTCTACCATGATGGCGCAGGTTTTTTCAGATACAACCGCATCAACCGCTGCTTCGCTATTAAATGCATCGGCGTAAACAAAGCCGCCCGGCATTGGCTCAAAACCTTCGTGATATTTAGGCTGCGCCGTCGCCGTTACTGCACCCATCGTACGACCATGGAACGAGCCTTTAAACGTCACAATCTCGCGATGTGATGGCGCACGCCCTTGGCTCGTCGCATATTTACGTGCCAGTTTAATGCCCGCCTCGTTCGTTTCAGACCCTGAATTTGTGAAAAGCACACGTTTGGCAAATTTAGACTTTTCTACCAGCTGCTTAGCAAGTTCTACTGTAGGCTCCGTAAAATAAACATTCGACGTATGCCAGATTTTATCGACTTGCGCGTGCAGCACTTTAACCAGCTCAGGATGCTGATGGCCAAGCGCCGTAACCGCAATACCGCCACCAAGATCAACATATTCATTCCCATCTTTATCCCACACACGAGCGCCTTTACCGTGATCAAGAATCATACGGCGTGGCTTATAGTTCGGCACAAAATACTCGTACCCCTGATCCACCAAAGCTTCTGATGCGGGAGTAATTTGATTATGTTTAGGGTCCGTCATGAGGGGGCATCCTTCTTTTTATTCTTAATTATTTCCCGCAGAGTAGCAGGGTTTTTTTACTTTTCTAGTCCCGATGATACGGATGGTTGCTTAAAATCGAATAAGCACGGTAGAGCTGTTCGGTCAGCATCACGCGCACCATCTGATGTGGCCAAACCATTTGGCCAAAAGCTAACTTCATATCACATTGGTTTAACAACGACTTATCGAGCCCATCAGCCCCGCCGATGAAGAGCGCGATATCGGTCAAACCCTCATTTTTCCAATCGCCTAATTTTTGGGAAAATTGCGGGCTGGTAAGGGGCTTTGCGCGCTCATCCAAGGCGATTTTGATTTGTGCGCCACTTGCAGCATCTAACAGCAGTTCAGCTTCCTCCGCCATACGTTGCGCGGTTGGAGCATTGGGCTTTTTCGGTTCTTTTTCGATCACCTCTAACTGCCATGGCAGTTGTTTTTGATAACGGGCAATCGCGGAGGAAAACTCCCCTCGTCGATCCTTGCCGATCGCACAAATGCGTATTTTCACGCCAAACCCAAAGCCGCTTTCAGCAGCGCTTTTGGATAAATTTCATGCTCTTGAAGCTTCACGCGCGTGGCGAGAACTTCCGGCGTATCGTCTACTAAAACCTCAACCGAAGCCTGATCAATAATCGGCCCAGCATCTAGCTCCGGCACGACCCAATGCACCGTACATCCGGCCTTTTTATCTCCGGCTTTAATCGCACGGGCATGCGTATTTAACCCTCGATATTTGGGGAGTAATGACGGGTGGATGTTGAGCATTTTACCTTCCCAGACACGCACGAAATGATCATTTAAAATGCGCATAAAGCCGGCAAGACAAATGAGCTCAATGCCCGCCTCTTCTAATGTTTTATGAATTGCCGCCTCAAATTGCGGGCGAGTTTCATACTCTTTATGCGAGATCACTGCTGTAGCGACCCCCGCTTTCTGCGCACGCGCTAATCCGCCCACACCTTCTTTATTCGAAATAACCAGAGCAATCGTTGCCGGATAGTCATTCGCTTTCGCCGCATCAATCAATGCTTGCAGATTACTACCGTCACCTGAGATTAAAACGGCAACCTGCTTTTTACGCATTGTCGCTTTCTTCCAAATAACGCACGCCGCCCTCAGCACCAAGAACGACTTCGCCGATGCGGAATACTTTTTCGCCCGCTGCTTCCAACACACGCTGTATTTTCTCTGCATTTTCTTCAGATACGATCAACACCATGCCAATCCCAGCATTAAAGGTTTTCAGCATCTCTTCTTGCGGAAGGGCTGCAACCAACTCCAGCCAGTTAAATACAGGCGGACGCTCCCAACTCTTTGGATCAATCTCTGCGACGAAACCTTTCGGTAAAATACGCGGGATATTCTCGGTCAAGCCGCCGCCCGTAATATGTGCCAATGCTTTCACGCCACCCGTTTCAATTGCCTTTAAGCACGACTTCACATAGATGCGCGTTGGCTCCAACAAAGCCTCCGCCATAGTTTTACCTTTCGCAAACGGTGCTTCGCTATCGTAAGAAAGCCCCGAACGCTCCATCACCTTACGCACGAGCGAGAAGCCATTGGAATGCACTCCGCTCGACGAAATACCGAGCAGCACATCACCGCCCGTCACACCGGGAACTGGCAGCAGGTCATGACGCTCCACCGCACCGACAGAGAATCCGGCCAAATCATAATCACCAGCACCATACATGCCCGGCATTTCAGCGGTTTCGCCGCCAAGCAATGCACATCCTGCTTGATGACAGCCTTCTGCTATGCCGGCGACAACGCTCTCTGCCACATCGACAGATAATTCACCTGTCGCGAAATAATCGAGGAAGAATAACGGCTCAGCACCTTGCACGATCAAGTCATTCACGCACATTGCGACAAGATCAATACCGATCGTATCATGTTTATTCGCGGCTTGAGCGATCTTCAATTTTGTGCCAACCCCATCGGTTGCAGACACCAACACAGGATCTTCATATTTGGTTTCCTTAAGGTCAAATAAGCCACCGAAGCCACCAATACCGCCCATAACACCTGCACGGCTCGTTGCCTTTGCGAGAGGTTTAATGCGATCGACTAAACGATTACCTGCATCAATATCGACACCAGAATCAGCGTAAGTTAAGGGAGTTTGGGACATTGTTTTTCGTTTCATTTATTGTAAGGTGGCGCGCATTATGGCAAGGTTGGATTAGTATGCAAGAGTTGCTCGTTAAGATATTCGTTATTTTTTGCGCCTTAGGCGCTTTTTCTGCTCAAGCAATTGAGGTGGAAGTTAAAGTATTCGAAAAAGGGGTGAATGCGATGGAAGCGCGTTCCAAAGCCCTTGCCAATGCGGAAAAGCGTGGGTTCGCCGCGCTTGTGAAGCAAAAAGCACCGGATCGTGCCACTCAAATCATGCAAGATTATAAAGGCTACAACATTAGCCAATATATCTTGGGCTATCATGCGAAGAAGGAAGTCGTCACCGATACCTCTTACCGTGCCGTGTTAGTTTTGGACTTTGACGATCAGTTTGTCACTAACGCGCTACTGCAAACCGACTCCACTCAAGCCGCGAAGAAAAACACGCCTGAAGATGAACCTCCCACAGTCGGCAATGCCGTTTTATTGTTACCCGTCCTTCGAGGCCCTAAAGGGGTCCTCCTTTGGGAACCAGAGAATTTATGGCGCCGATACGTCAATGAGATGATCCTGCAACGTGGCAGCGGCCAGTTCGTGGCTCCTTACGGTGACCCAACCGATAAATTAAGCCTCAGTGCTAGCAATGTGACCACAGCCAATTTCTCGCGCCTCGCCCCTCTGGCCAACCGTTATGGCGCCAACCGCGCCTTAATTGCTATTTTGCATGAACGCGGCGTGAATGGATTCGGCCTTACCTTGCGTGAAATCTCTCCTCGAGGTGACACCTTAGAAATATCGCATATCGAACCAGAAGCCGACTTAACAGCAGGGCAACTATTGCGTAAAACCGCAAAAAGCCTGATCGATGGTTACCTCAAAAAGCAAGAAAGGGCCAATGCTCCTGAGCAAGCCCTCGAAGAGCAAGTGCACGAGATCGAAGCGCGCATCACGCTCAACAATGCCCGCGATTGGGGAGATTTACGCAGCCGCCTACAAAATATTGCAGTGATTGATGATACGCAGGTACTGGGCGCCGATGCGAGCGGGATGACATTAAAGATTACCTTCCGTGGCGCGCCGAAAGAATTTGGCCAAGCTTTAATCAATAATGGCGTAAGCGCGACACAAAATAATGATCAACTCTGGTTAGCACTAAGGTAACGAATCATGGCTAAAGCAAAAACGACTCCTGAGAGCCTACTATCACGCCGCCTTCTCTTTTGGCTGCTCATCACTCTTCTATTTTTTGGCTTTCTGTTCCTCATCCGCGATATGCTATTGCCTTTTATCCTTGGTATACTCATCGCTTATTGCCTCGACCCTGCGGCGGATAAGCTAGAAAAATGGGGCTGCTCACGTGGCATTTCCACTTCCATCATCACGGTTCTTTTCTTTGCGGCATTGACCATCATTATCCTCGCACTCGCACCAACACTCGCTAAACAAGTGAGCGGCTTACTCGCCGATATTCCTAGCTATATCAGTATTTTGCAAGGCAGCTTGATAGAACAAGTCGGCAAGCTCCCCATCCCCATCGATTGGGAACATGAGCTGGATACAAAAGCCTTAGTCGAGAATATTATTTCGGACGGGAAAGGACTCGCCGCACGCCTTGTTCAATCGGGCATGGCGCTGATCAATATGGTTTCTTTGCTCGTTATAACGCCGGTCGTTTCCTTCTACCTTTTGCGCGATTGGGACAAGCTCGTTAAACAGCTGGATACCCTACTACCACGCAATCATGCCGATATCATCCGCACTCAGCTGCAAAAGGTTGATGAGACTCTCGCCGGGTTCATCCGAGGGCAATTTAACGTGATGCTGATTCTCGGCATTTTCTATGCGGGTGCCTTACTTTTCGCAGAACTCAAATATGCCGTCATTATCGGCCTACTTTGCGGCTTCCTTATTATCATTCCTTATATTGGCACCCTCATTGGTGGGATTCTTTCCACCGGTATCGCCTTCATGCAATTTGACGATTGGCACTCGGTCGCCATCGTTGCAGGAATCTTCGTTATCGGACAAGTGCTTGAAGGATACGCCCTTACCCCTAAGCTTGTGGGTGACCGTGTTGGCTTGCACCCTGTTTGGATTATCTTTGGCATGCTCGCCGGTGCGAGCTTATTCGGCTTTGTCGGCATTTTAATCGCCGTTCCTGTCACGGCAATTATCGGCGTTTTAGTCCGTTTTGCGATTGAAGAATATCAGGATAGTCATTTCTACAAAGGCAACTGATGAGTCAATTACCGCTCGATATTTCGCTCCCCCCTCGCTATGCAGAGGATGACTTTCTCGTTGCCGAGTGCAATCAAGCCGCTTGGAGTGCACTACAGCAATGGGATAAAGACTCCCTGGCTTGCGGCCTCATCAAAGGCGCCAAGTCCAGCGGCAAGACGCATCTTGCACATATCTGGGCTGACCGTAACAACGCAACGGTTATCGAAGCAGCAACGCTTATAAACAATAGCGAACCTGAGAAGCTCTTCACCGCACATAACACGCAGAACCTCGCCATTGATAATGCGCAAATGATCCCGGATGCTGCAAGCTTATTTCATTTACTGAATTTCCTACAAGGAAACACGCATTATCGCTTATTGCTAACCGTCGATACGAGCGCCTGCTGGGATCATTTTACGCTGCCTGACTTGCGCTCACGCTTACAAGCATTGCCGCAAACAGAAATTCACGAACCTGACGATGCATTGCTTAGCGCCCTACTCGTCAAGTCCTTTCAGGATAAGCAGGTCGCAATCTCCCAAGCCAGCCTCACCTACCTTATTCCACGCATCGAACGTAGCTTTGATGGGGTCAAACAGGTGATTGACGCATTAGACAAGCACGCTATCGCAAAAAAGCGACCTATTACACGTGTCTTGATTCAGGAAGTATTGACGAACCCCTAGCTTTCTGAAAGCTTAGGGTCATGCCTGAAATTGCAGATTATTTAAAACATATTGATATCCTCATTGCGGACCCGGATGAACGCATTCGTAGTTTGGTGCGCGATGTGCTCGTTAACTCTGGATTCACCAATGTGATTCAAACCAATAACGGCAAAGAAGCCATCACTCGATTACGTGAACAAAATATCGATCTCCTCATCACTGACTGGCGTATGGCTCCCGTTAATGGCATGCAACTCATTGATTATCTGCGCGCTGATAAAAGTTCACCTAACCCTTATCTGCCAATCATCATGCTAACAGGCCGCGCTGAACGCAAAGACGTCTCCGCCGCGCGCGATATTGGCGTCACGGAGTTTCTCGTTAAACCTTTCACTGCAAAAGCTCTCTATGAACGCCTCGTGATGGTGATTGAGAATCCACGCAGTTTCATTATATCGAATGATTACCACGGCCCGGATAGACGCCGTCGTACTGACATTCCTCCTACGGGAATTGATCGCCGTAAAAACCCACCCATCAATGGCGGAGGTTAAGTTATGCCTGATAAAGAACCCGCAAAAATGATTCGCCCGCCTAATAAAATTAAGCAAAAAATGGGGCCTGCCGCCAATGTTCGAGACTTATTAAAACCTGAGAATATTGAAAAAGGGCAGAGAGTGATTGACGCTCATAAGGAGAGCTTTCTAGAATGGGCACAGGAAGATATTGATGTTCTCACTCAAAAACTGAGCGAGATTTTAGCAACACCGATGACGACTCAACATTTGGAAGCGATCATCAAAAGCGGTGAGCATTTGCGCGATCGTGGCGGCACATTTGGCTATGAACTGATCTCGAAAATTGCGAAATCATTAGTCAATTACTGTGCAACAATCCAGAGCCCATCTCCTGAGCATGCCATTGTCGTCAGCAAACATATTGAAGGCCTCTCAACCGTGCTTAGAGGCAGAGTTGAAGGCAATGGTGGTGCGATTGGTGTAGAGCTGTTACAAGGATTGAAACAGCTTACTGACAAATACACTGGAAACTAATCCTAGACGTTCTTTATGCAGGTTCAATTTTATCATCTTATTAGCACCGGCTTTGAACGGGCGCTTCCTCCTTTGGCGCAAAAAGCACTTCAGGGCGGCTATCGTCTTTGCGTCAAAATGGAAAGCAAAGATGCGATCAAAAAGCTGGATGATTGGCTTTGGTCTTACGATGCCGATAGCTTCTTACCCCACGGGATAGAAGGCAGCGACCATCTGGCCGAACATCCGATCTACCTCACCACACAGTTTGACCGCCCCAATAAAGCCAATATCATTATCACCACCGATGGTAGCTTCTTTGAG
This sequence comes from Rickettsiales bacterium, assembly GCA_029252805.1. Taxonomy (NCBI): domain Bacteria; kingdom Pseudomonadati; phylum Pseudomonadota; class Alphaproteobacteria; order Rickettsiales; species Rickettsiales bacterium. The sequence continues at coordinate 17,146 of JAQXAR010000015.1, read as the reverse complement.
CATGAGACAGAAGAAGGGGTCGAGCGCGTTCTTGATTTATTTGACGGCAATGATGAAACCTGCGTGCAGGCCGCGCGCGATAGATGGCGACGCTATAAAGAGGCCGGTGCAGAAATCACCTATTGGCAACAACAAGCGGGCGGCGGCTGGAAGAAAGCAGCTTAGTTACTCCTCAACCTGTCGGCCATAAAAGATATCTTCTAATTCGCTATTGGACGGCGGCGCCAGATCCAGCACTTTCATTTTTGATTTACTCTCTACTTTTGCAGCCACTGCCGGCTTAGGTAGCGTATAATCCAACTTCACAACCATACGATAGATCTTACGATATTTCTGCTGCTTCTCTTGCGCCAGACGATCGTAAGCCGCTTGCATCGCCGCTACTTGCTGCTCGAACTGAAAACGTTCACCGCTATTGGCAAAATATTTACTTCTCACAGAGAACCATAAAAAGCGCTCAAAATCTCCCATCCCAAGCGGCATTGTCGTCTCTGCACGGCGCCCCTCCCCCGTAAAAGGTGCGAAGTCTAATTCCGTGAGTGCAAAGAATGCTTTCTTACGCACCTTAGCTTTATCAATTGTGCGCAACTGGTCGATCAACTGATAAACTTGCGCCCGCGTCGCTTTCTCGAAGCGCTTCACATAGCGGCCAATCTCCGTCGCATATTTATCTTTCGACATGCGCGGTAATAATTTTGCATCCAGTGATTTTTGAATCAGCACGCGACTATCGTCAAGATCATCCGTCGTAGCTTGCAGCTCCAAAACTGAGATCACTGCCGATAAACTACGCCATACAGGCGTCAATTTCAGCGATGCATTCATCGCTTTCTCAAAACTCTCACGCGCTTGCGCTTTTTTGCCTAACTTATGATACGCCTCCCCCAAGAAGCGCCCCTGATTAATGCGTTCGATCGGCTGACTAATCAAATTCATCCGCGTAGAAGCATCTTGTAACAAGGCTTTTGCCCGATCGAGACGGCCATCTTCAATCATCTCCAACGCATCTTGGCGCCAGTTAGCGGTGTAATGCTGGGCCTGTCCCGTAACCGGAACCAATAATGTGAATATCAATAAAATGCGGATCATTAGTAGGAGTCTATCAAGCTGCCGCCCAAAAAGCAAAAAGCCTAAAGCAACCGAGGCGCAGTCGTTTGTTTTTCGCGGATAATGCTAACTCGTAATTGGCGAGTCGATTCACGTAGTTCGGCGATTTCATCCTGTAACTGCTGATGCCTCTCTTGCAGTAGCTCTGCGTAAGCCGCCGGCGCCATCGTTTGAATTTCGATCCGTTGGCGCATTTGAAGCAACCCATCGAAATCACCCGCAGCATAAAGTTTGTCGGCACGTTTTTGCCAAATCTTTGCCAAACCACGATTCGCCTCATCACCACAATAAGCCACACATTGACGATACACGTGCTTTTGCTTTTTATGTTTTACGGCTTTCCAAGACTCACGGCTGGATTCACCCATCATACGAGCAGATTCTTTTTCGCGAGCCATCGCGAAATGCCAAAGATAAGCGTAACTACGACTTACCAACTCTTCCCATAACTCAATCTCAACGGATTGCGGTGATTTCATGATAACGTATCCTTCTGTCTATTTAGAAAAACACAAATCCATTTATGAACAAAACGTAAACGAGCTTCAAACACGGTAAGGTTTTATTTTCTTGCGACAGCGTGACGAGTATGCCGCGCATCATACTTGGGGTTCTATCTTTGTCTGTACGCTAGCGCTTCGCTTAAATGACTCGCTTCAACCGCCTCTGAAGCGGCAAGGTCAGCAATGGTGCGAGCGACACGCAGCACACGGGTCAAACCGCGCATTGTAAGATGGAATTTCTGATTCGCTTCTTCTAACAATGCCTTACAGGCGGTGTTTTGCGTCACTTGTTCAAATAGAACATCACCCGAAACACGAGCATTCACTCGCTTGCCTCGCACCATCTGACGTTTGCGCGCAGCGAGTACTCGCGTGGCCACCTCGGCACTCGTTTGCGCTTTTTGCGCTTCGAACACATCCAGCGGCGGCACTGCCGGCACATCCAGATGTAAATCAATACGGTCAAGCAAAGGCCCTGACAGTTTATTCTGATAATCCGCACCACAACGCGGCGCCTTATTGCAAGCCCGCGCAGCATCTCCCAAATAGCCACACCGGCACGGATTCATCGCCGCAATCAGTTGGAACTCTGCCGGATAGGTCACATGCGCCTGCGCGCGCGCGACCGAAATCCTCCCTTCTTCCAACGGTTGGCGTAACGCCTCTAACACGCCGCGCGGGAATTCCGGCAATTCATCCAAAAACAATACCCCATGATGCGATAGCGATATTTCACCGGGCAGTGCGCGCCTCCCTCCCCCGACCATCGCCGCCATGGAGCTGGAATGATGCGGATCACGGAATGGACGATGCTGCTGCAAACGCCCCTGCTTCAAATTGCCCGCAATACTTTGAATCATACTAGATTGCAGCATTTCTTCTGCCGTCATAGGCGGCAAAATACCAGGCAAACACGCGGCTAACATGGATTTACCTGCACCGGGCGGCCCACACATAAGCAAATTATGTCCACCCGCTGCGGCAATCTCCAATACACGTTTGGCCGTTTCTTGCCCGCGCACCTCGCTTAAATCAACTCTCGCCGTGACAGGCGGCACGCTCTGCGCTTGTGGCGCGCTGAGCACCTGCGTGCCTTTAAAGTGATTGATCAACGCGAGAAGATGCGGTGCCGCTAAAATACCAATATCTCCCGCCCATGCAGCCTCAGCACCATTCGCCGCAGGACAGATCAAACCGCATTCACGTGCACTTGCCCCCATCGCGGCCGGCAACACGCCATTCACTGCCTGCAAGCGCCCATCCAATGCCAATTCGCCCAACACGAAATAACTGCCCAGTGCATCTGACGGCACAACCCCCATTGCCGCCAAAAGCGCGAGAGCAATAGGCAGATCAAAATGACTCCCCTCTTTAATCAAATCGGCAGGAGCCAAATTAATCGTAATTCGCTTAGCAGGCAAACTCAAACCCATCGCTTGAATCGCCGCGCGCACCCGTTCGCGTGATTCTGCCACGGCTTTATCCGGCAGGCCAACGACCGTAAAAGCAGGCAACCCTGCACTCACTTGCACCTGCACTTCCACTGGCACAATCTCTACGCCCTGAAAGGCAACCGTATGACAACGTGAAACCATAAGTTGTTATTACGCTGAAGTATCGGATTTGGACAGTAAAATATTTGAAAAACTTGCCTTCTCTTGCAAATTCGCTAAATAGCAACCAAACCTTAATAAATTAAATGTTTTCTCTTAACGTTTTCGTCACTCTTACAGGTTACATTGATAGGATAATGAGCGCTATTACACGCATACCACGAGTTCGGAACCTGATTTTATTCAGTTCGATCATCATGCTGCTTTTTTGCGGTATTATCACCTATCAGGCGAAAGAGAGCTTTGATGATGCACTTTCTGACAGCCAAAATTACTCACAAAAACTCAACCATATTTTATCAGATCATACAGAACTCACCTTCCTTGCCGCTGATCTGACGCTGCGTCGTGTGGTAGAACGTAACTACTTTAACGATCTATTTGGTGGAAATATCCCAGAAGACTTGATGCATAATATCCGCAAATGGGTCGATGAAACGCCTCAAATTGCTGCCATGTTGGTGCTTGATGAAGCTGGTCGCGGTTTACTGGGCGCACATAAAAAAGGCTATGAGAACTGGATCGACTATAGAACTCTCGATTTTGGAGACGCCAAGTTTTTCCAGAAAATGCGTGGATTAAGCGATCGCTTCTTCTGGATCAGCAAACTTAAAAGACGTGATGATAGCGGCAAAGAGCTTATTATTATCAGTCGCCGTATTAGCAAATTAAATGGTGAATTTGGTGGGTTAGTCATCGCCGCGATTGATCCGATGTATCTCACCGAATTTTTCAAATCGATCCATAATTACGATTACAGCCAAATGCAGATTACTTTGGCGGATGGGACGATCCTGTTAGAGGGCCCCGAACGCGAAAATAGCACCCCATTGCACGAACAAATAAACGCCCAAACTGCGCCCATTAAAGATGGTAACGGAATCCTCCGCGAGAACGGTGATATCCACATCTATTCGCGTAATAAGTTGCGTAACCTACCGCTCACCATAACGATCATGCTCGATGAACGCGACTTCCTCGCCACTTGGTGGGACTTGCGCAGCAAAGATTTCAGCTTCTTGACGATCTTTCTCATCTTTGGTTCCATCCTCTCATTCTTCGCGATCACGATGGCGAAACAAATCACACGCGTTGAGAAATCTGAAGCTTCAGCCGTTCTCGCCAGTCAGGCAAAATCAGAATTTCTTGCTAATATGAGCCACGAGTTGCGCACACCGCTTAACGCGATTATCGGATTCTCTGAGATGTTAAATTCCGGCTATTTCGGCCCGCTAAATCCGAAGCAAAAAGAACGTATCCACGATATTAACCTCTGCGGTAGTCACCTATTACAGCTGATTTCAGATATTCTCGAATTCTCTAAAGGTGAAGCTGGCAAGCTCGATCTCAATGAAGAAAAGATTGATTTGGGCGAAACCGTCAATGAAACGCTGCGTATGATGAATGAAAAAATTCGCAGCAAAGCCATTAATGTGGGCGTTGATATTGAAAAAGACCTTCCACGCGTCTGGGGTGACAAACGTAAGATCCGTCAGATACTGCTGAATTTACTTTCAAATGCCGTAAAATTCACCCCTGAAAATGGCAATGTGAAAATAGCACTTCGCCTCGATAACCAACGCAACATCGCTCTCGTCGTGACCGATACTGGCGTGGGCATTCCAGAAGATAAAATCGCGACAGCACTATCTGTATTCGGCCAAGTGCACCGCGCGCAAAGCCATGAAGGCACCGGCCTTGGCCTTCCTTTATGTAAGATGTTTGCAGAGCTGCATGGCGGCCGCTTGGCCATCGGCAGTACCGAAGGCGAAGGTACCACCATCCGCATCACCCTGCCGCGCCAACGTGTGATCTTTGATGAAGCCGATGCTGAGAACTTTGTCGCACCTAAAAGTGAAATCGAACTTGCTCAAAAAGCGCCAGCACTCTTAAGCAAACGCGGGAAATCTCGTAGCAAAGCCAAAGTAAACGGTTAAAAGCTCAACTTATCCACACTCTTTCCTTGCCTAAAACCCGCACTCCGTGCATGTTGCGGCCATGAAATTCCTAGATGAAGCAAAGATTTACGTTAAAGCCGGTAATGGTGGCGCGGGTGCTGTAAGCTTCCGCCGTGAGAAATACATCCCCTTTGGTGGCCCAGATGGCGGCAATGGCGGACGTGGTGGTGATATTACCCTTGAATGTATCGGCGGCTTAAACACGCTCATCGACTACCGCTACCAACAGCATTTCAAAGCCAAAAATGGAACGGGCGGTATGGGCAAGAACCGTCATGGCGGCGCGGCTCCCCACCTCATCATTAAAGTCCCCCCCGGCACACAAATCCTGAGTGAAGATCGCGATCAAATTTTAGCTGATCTCACCGAAGAAGGCCAAACGATCACCTTACTCGAAGGCGGCAAGGGCGGACGCGGCAATACCAGCTTTAAAACCTCCGTCAACCAAGCCCCACGACAAAAAACAAATGGCGTACCCGGCAACGATATGTGGATCTGGCTACAGCTAAAGCTGATCGCTGATTGCGGGCTAGTCGGCCTCCCCAATGCCGGAAAATCCACCCTTCTCTCTCGCCTCTCGCGCGCTAAGCCGAAGATTGCAGATTACCCTTTCACCACGCTTAAACCGCAACTAGGTGTCGTACGCAAAGATGATCGTGAGTTCGTGATTGCCGATATTCCGGGCCTAATTGAAGGTGCCGCCGATGGTATCGGCCTCGGCCACAAATTCCTCGCCCATGTCGAACGCTGCGGCGTATTGCTGCACATGGTGGATGGAACCTTGGGTGATGAAATTGGTAAAACATACCAAACGATCCGCACCGAACTTGCGTCTTACAGCCCTGTACTGGCGGAAAAACAAGAAATCGTTGTCCTCAATAAAATTGACGCCTTGAGCGAAGAAGACATTGCCGAAGCGAGCGCTGCATTAGAAAAAGCAAGTGGCCGCAAACCCCTCTGCATTTCAGGTGTCTCCGGTGCTGGGTTAGATGATTTAGTTGAACATACGTTCAAAACGCTGCACCCTGTCGAAGATGACGAAGACTATTAGTCAGTTTTATTCACTTCATTCCATGCATGAAGTGGCGCTCACAAACTGCGCATGCTTCGCCAAAAACCTGGCAGGCCAGCCTTGCTGGCATATCCTTAAAATAGGAATGCAATAGAAATGGATTTCACACTTCACAAACGCCTAACTCTTAAGATTGGCTCCTCTCTCTTAGTCGATGGAACGGGCAAATTACGCACGGATTGGATAGAATCCCTTGCTGCCGACATCGCACAGCTCCGTGCTACCGGTACTGAAGTTTTGATCGTCTCCTCCGGCTCCGTTGCTTTGGGTAAATCCATTTTGAGCGAAGACACGAAACAACCTAACCGCAAACAGGCCGCCGCTGCATGTGGTCAGCCGTTACTCATGCATGCATGGCAGGAAGCCTTCAACAAGCACGGATTACACACCGCACAAATATTGCTCACGTTAAACGACACTGAAAGCCGGAGTGCTTATTTAAACGCACGCAATACGATCCGTACTTTGCTTAACCACCAGATAATTCCGATCATTAACGAGAATGATAGCGTCACGACGCACGGAATTCTTTACGGCGATAATGACCGTCTAAGCGCGCGTATCGCCACCATGTGCGATGCGGACTGCTTACTCTTACTTTCCGATGTAGACGGCTTCTATGACGCGAACCCAACGACAGATTCAGATGCCCAATTCATTGCCACCATCGAAGAAATCACTCCCGCCATACAAGCCATGGCAGGCAGTGCCGGCACGATTGGCTCTGGCGGTATGGTCACAAAACTAGATGCAGCAAATATCGCCACAAGAGCGGGGTGCGATACCTTCATCGCTAACGGACAAAAGTCGCACCCACTTTCAAAAATGGAGCATTCCACCCATTTTATTGCCTCAAAAAAACCGCTTTACGCACGGCAACGTTGGATTAGTGGAAGCATTCACCCCTCTGGCACCATCACCATTGACGCCGGCGCAGCCAAAGCATTGGCGGACGGCAGCAGCTTGCTTCATGTGGGTATCATCCGCATTGACGGAAATTTTAATGCCGGTGATGTATTAGAGATTAAAACAGCTTCAGAGCATGTTCTTGCCAAAGGCCTGAGTAACCTTAATGCCGCTATCGCCCGCCAATTAATTGGCAAACGTAGTGATGAGATTTGTGATATTTTAGGGTACGAAGAAGCCGCTGAACTTATCCATCGCGACCATATGGTTCTCAGCTAGTTAGCAAATCCGGGAGCAATCCCAATACCCGCACGGTTAGGCGCAATCACGTCAGGGTTGACATACCCACCGCTGCCGCCGCCGTACCCTCCAGCACCATAGCCCTCTCCACCATAGGATGGAGCATAGCTCTGCTGCGGCGCATACCCATATTCTGGTGCAGGCGACGCAATAGCAGGATAGCCATAATTTTGTTGCGCAGGTGCCCCTTGCGCATAAGGGTTATAGCCACTTTGTGAATTGGTATAACCGTAATTTTGATAAATCCGCTGTTGAACGGAAGGTTGCTGCACCGGGTAGCCTTGCTGCATTGGCTGAGCATAACCGTAAGCTTGTTGTGGCGGATAACCATAAGCTTGCTGCGCCGGATAAGGCTGCTGCTGCTGAATCGCCTGCGGAGCACCACGCTGAATACCATAAGGGGAAGGATCCCACGGATTACCAGATAATTGTGAATTATCATTCGGCCCACCTGGCTGACTATTCGTCTTTTTCGGCGAGGTCACCCCCCATCCTTCATTTTTCATACATTTTGCAAAAGCCTCTAGTAACGACTCATTACGACTTTTTACATTGGAACTGTAAGAAACAATATCCTGCGCCGTATCTTGACACTCATCGCGCGCGACCACATAGCCAGACTGAATTTCTGTTTGATTATGACAAAAGATGATACATCGCCTATTAGTACAACCACTAAGCAGCAATAACGTCGCGACCATTACAAGCATCTGTTTTATCTTCATTCTGTCAGTATACGCTTTTTAAACACCGACAGCAATGGCGTCACGAAATTGTAACAACTGCGCGTTAGGCCACCTTCTTTTCGCCCTTATCGAAGAACAATCCTAAGTCGCTGACATCTACTTTTACAACATCGCCGTCGGCAACTTCACCTTTGAGAATTTGCTCCGCCAATGGGTTTTGCAACTTACGTTGAATTACCCGTTTAAGCGGACGCGCACCGTAAACCGGATCATAGCCTCTATCACCCAACCACTTCTTTGCACCCTCGGTAAGTTGCAGGATAATTCCACGATCATGCAAACGCTTCTGCAACCCTGCTAACTGGATATCAACAATACCGGTCATATGCTCGCGACTGAGGCGCGTAAACATCAAGGTTTCATCCAAACGATTAATAAATTCTGGGCGGAAAGCCGTACGCACCGCATCCATCACTTGATCACGTACTTTATCAGATATGGTATCATCTTTCGCTTCAGCCAGATGCTCTGCACCCAAGTTAGAGGTCAAAATAATCATCGTGTTTTTAAAATCAACGGTGCGGCCTTGACCATCGGTCAAGCGACCATCATCCAGTACTTGCAGCAGGATATTAAATACATCCGGATGCGCCTTCTCGACCTCATCAAACAGAATCACTTGATACGGACGACGACGCACGGCTTCAGTCAACAAGCCTCCCTCGTCATACCCGACATACCCCGGAGGAGCACCGACCAGACGCGATACTGCATGCTTTTCCATATATTCCGACATATCCACGCGTAGCAACGCACTTTCATCATCAAAAATGAACTCAGCCAGCGCTTTGGTGAGTTCGGTTTTCCCTACCCCCGTAGGCCCGAGAAATAAGAACGAACCCAGCGGACGATTCGGATCTTGTAAGCCCGAACGCGAGCGACGCACCGCATCCGAGACCGCGCCAATTGCCTCATCTTGGCCAATCACACGCTTATGCAGCAAGCTTTCCATTTGCAGAAGCTTCTCGCGCTCACCTTCGAGCATTTTCTCGACCGGCACACCGGTTATCCGCGAGATGACCGCCGCGATATCATCGGACGTTACCGCCTCAGTGATTAACGCGCTTTCACTCTGCGCCGATTCGGCTTTTTCCAGTTTCTTCTCTAGTTTTGGAATCATGCTGTAATAAACTTCACTGGCCTTTTCCAACTCACCTGTTTGCTGTAAAATAGTAAATTGCAAACGTGCTTGCTCCAGTAACTCCTTCAATTCCTTACCGGAATCGAGGCGAGACTTCTCGCCCTGCCACCTTTTCGTAAATTCTTCAGACTCTGCAGAAAGCTTTGATATCTCTTCTTCCAACTTTACCAAACGCTTCTTGGAGCCCTCGTCTTTTTCTTTTTTCAGCGCTTCACGTTCGATCTTAAATTGAATGAGTTTACGGTCTAATTCATCTAACTCTTCTGGTTTCGAATCCACTTCCATGCGCAAACGGCTCGCCGCTTCATCCATCAAATCAATTGCCTTATCCGGCAAGAAACGATTCGTGATATAGCGATTTGAAAGCGTCGCAGCTGAAACCAAAGCCGAATCTGCAATGCGCACTCCATGGTGCATTTCGTACTTCTCTTTAAGCCCTCGCAAGATAGAGATCGTATCTTCTACCGTTGGCTCCGAGACATAAACCGATTGGAAACGACGCGCCAGTGCGGCATCTTTTTCAATATATTTGCGATATTCATCCAGTGTCGTCGCACCGATACAATGCAACTCGCCGCGCGCCAAAGCAGGCTTCAACAAGTTCGAAGCATCCATGCTCCCCTCGCCCGCACCTGCGCCGACCAACGTATGCACTTCATCAATAAACAAGATGATTTCACCTTCAGCATGGGTGACTTCCTGTAGCAACGCTTTGAGGCGTTCCTCAAATTCTCCACGATATTTCGCACCGGCAACCAGCGCACCTAAATCAACCACTAACACACGCTTTTCTTTAAGCGTATCCGGCACATCGCCCGCTACAATACGCTGCGCCAAGCCTTCAATGATCGCAGTTTTACCCACACCTGGCTCGCCAATCAGCACCGGATTATTCTTCGTACGGCGAGATAAAACCTGCGTCGTACGACGGATTTCTTCATCACGCCCGATCACCGGGTCGAGCTTACCGTTACGCGCCGCTTCGGTTAAATCACGGGTATATTTCTGTAGAGCCTCGAAATTATCCTCCGCACCGGCACTAGTGGCTGTGCGCCCTTTGCGAACATCTGCAATCGCTTCTTCCAGGCTCGCCAGTGTAATACCCGCTTTTTCCAAAAGCTCAGCCGAGGGCGTATCTTTTGCCAAGGTAATGGCCTGCAACAAACGCTCCGTCGTGACGAAATCATCGTTCGCTTTCTCTGCGAGCTGCTGCGCATCCGCGATCATACGCGCTGTGGCAGGTTCTAGATGTAACTGTCCGGCGCCGGCGCCTTCTACTTTCGGTAATTTATCCAACGCACCCTTAACATCGGATTGTAAGGTCGTTGTGTTACCACCTGCCGCTTCAATCAGTTTAAACGCCGCGCCCTTTTTATCATCCAGCAGCACTTTTAAGATATGCTCGACCGTAAAACGTTGATGACTCTCACGCAACGCAAGCCCCTGCGCCGATTGCAGAAAACCACGACTTCTATCCGTAAACTTCTCAAAATTCATAACTCAAATCTCCCTAATCCATAATGACAGCGGGGTTGCTGATTTTACTTTTTGTTAACTCTATGTTATATAGATGGCCATGAGGGTTATTATTTTCAAGTATCTAAGTCTATTATTATGCATTTTCTGTGCCTTTTCGGCGCAAGCAGATGATTTGCACTTTGAGGGGAACTATGTGTTCTCTTGGAGTGGCATACGCATCGGCAATCTGCATTTGGAAATGGATCAGGATGATTCGGATTACGAAATTGCGAGTAATTTGAAAACTTCCGGCATCGTCGCTATGTTCAGCGACCATAAAAGCTTTACCAAGGTTAAAGGCAAATCGAAGGGTTCGCAGTTTAAGCCGCGCGATTACCGCAGCAACTATTATAGCGGCAAAAAAGATAAAGTGATCGCTCTTAAATATGATGCGAACGGCAAGATCATCAATGAAGAGATCACGCCGCCCAAGCGCGCCAGCCGTCCTGAAGTACCTGAAGACATGAAAATCGGCGCAGCTGACAGTCTCACCGCGATTTTCAGCATGCGCGAAGAAATCAAAACCGCCCTAGCGAAAGGCGAAACCGAAATGACCGTGCCCGTGTTTGATGGCAAGCGCCGCTTTGACCTGCATGCGCGCATCCTCAACCCTAGCACTAGCTTAACGCTCAATGGCGACAAGGTTGCTGCCATTAAACTTGGATTACGTCGGACTCCCGTCGCCGGTTTTAAAGATAAAGAGCTAAAGAAACTCGCCAAAGGTGAGCCTGAGTTAGAATTTTTCGTTGATCAAAAGAACCTAACCCTCCTGGGCTTACAAATGCCGCTTTACGGCGGCACCGTGATGGCATGGGTGAAGAATGCATGTGTCAATGAAGCATGCGACCCTAATCAAATGGCTTCGAAATAATTGCAGGCAAAATAAAAGGTGTAGGAAATCCATCCCCACACCTTCTTATATCATTTTTGACTACGAATCAGACTGCCTTCCAGGTAAACTGGTTATCAGCAGCTTTTCCGTTTGCAACTAAGTCATCATTCACAAAAAATTGTAAACTATCACCGTCTGTGACATCCTCCAACTCTTCGTAAAACCAAGCAGCAGTAAAGCCGACTTCTTCTTTGCGATAGATTTCAGCACCATCTTTCTTGATAGTAACCGTACTGCTTCGAGTTTGCACTTCAGGAACATTTTTCCATTCTCCGTGCTGTGCAATGTAATCATCGTCGAGGCCAATTTGACCTGTGATGTTCAAACCAAATTCGTCTGTGAAAATGGTTCCATCTAAGTTCATGTTAAACTTTTTTGCGGACATAATATTTAAGGTTTTTATGTGTAAAAAAATAACTGTAAAAAAGATTTTTATCAGAGTTCTAAAATAATAACCGCATTATAAGCGAAGCGAAGCGTTAAGTGACAATTGTGTGACAATTCACCCTCCCCTCTCTTCACCATGACAAACGGCACCATATACGCTAGCATCACCTCATGTTCTGGCCAGATGTTACTGAGTTAAAATCATTCTATGATTCGCCTTTAGGGCAAGCCTGTACGCATAGTTTACGGCGTGCCGTTGCGCGCCTATGGCCGGAAGCTAAAGGCGAAACCTTGCTGGGCGTTGGTTATTCTCTTCCTACATTACGGCCCTTTCTTAAATCCGCCGATGTCGTCTGCGCTGCGATGCCTGCCGGACAAGGCGTTATCCATTGGCCTCCAAATCAAGCGAATGTCGCCCTCCTCAGCCACGAACAGGCCCTACCATTTCGTAGCGGTACATTGAATCGCATCATTCTGTTACATGCGCTAGAGCATGCGCAGCCGCTGCCCTCTCTCTTAGCAGAAGCACATCGAACGCTTACCCCTTCGGGCCGAATGCTCGTCATCGTGCCCAATAGACGCAGCTTTTGGGCACGTGCAGAGCATACGCCTTACGCGCAAGGGCAACCTTATAGCCTCCCCCAACTCAAACGACTACTCAACCAACATGGGTTCCAACCGTTGCAATCAACACAGGCGCTTTTCTTTCCTCCGCTGCAATCTCGCACTATTTTGAAATTTTGGCGCATTATCGAGAAGTTTTGGCATCGATTCTTTCCGCATTTTGGGGGTATTTTACTGCTCGAAGTGGAAAAACGTACTGCAGCTCCTGTATCAGGCACCCCCATCAAAGCCTTTGTGAGTGCGCCTAAGACCGCGCCATCATTAAATCGTAAGTCATTGTAATAATTCCTTAATATTTAGACGGTATAGTTAAGTTTCATACCCCGTATGAGTTTGTTAAAAACTATAGGTAAGGATACCTCGAAAATGGCACCTAAAAAGAAATATGCATCGGTAAAAAATCCAACGATTGAAGCGATCATCTCAGAAAATTTCCGTTTCGCAGAGCCTGACCAAGCACAAACCCGCTTGGAAGCACTACGCGAAACTTTCATTACCTCCCGCTTGCCGGAAGATATTGACCCCGACCCCAAAGAATTAAAATTATGGATACGCGGCTACGGCCTTTCCGCAAATATGCGCGAAAAGGGCTATATTGGCAATTATGCGCGTTTTGAAATAAAACGTGCCGAAAAAGGCAAATGGACACTTTCACCGGTACTTCTTAGTATCGACAAAAAATACCATCCGCAACGCCGTCAACCGCCAAGTCGCCACCCTAATTGGGGACATCCGATTATGCGCGATATTAAGAAAAATCGTGTTCACACTGCCGTTGAAACAGCGCAAAATGAGCTGGCACGCCTGCATGAACTATTCCCAGAGGTCTCCATTCCGCTGACAAATAAAATGTATATCATGGTCTATCAAAAGACAGATGATGGCCTACCACCTATCAAGAAATGGGTACTGGAAATCAAGGCAACCGACGATGGTAGCGGCTTCTATATTGATAATTATCCAAATACCTATCAAGCAGATGCACGTGAAAAAGCAGCGGGAGCTAGCGGTGGAACAGAACCCCCTAAAAAGCAAGAGGCCGTCGGTAAATTTACTTCTGCTGCGCTCCTCAAAAGCAGCCGTAAAACCGCGCCACGCATTGAGAAAAAGACTGAGACTGAAGAATAGAAATCACTTCTATCGTGTCTCCTCCTCTTGTCACTCTGTCGAATGACGGGATCGGGGCGTTAAACTGAAAACTCTCATTTTGCTTCCAGCCCCCGCAACAAGTGCAGGGTGACGCGTGTGTATTATTTTCTATCGAGGTATTTTTTCAACTCTTCAGCAATGAGGAACGCGAGTTCTAAACTTTGCGATGCGTTTAGACGCGGATCGCAATGGGTGTGATAACGGCTACCTAAATCAATTTCGGAGATGGCTTGCGCGCCACCAAGACACTCGGTGACATCCTGTCCCGTCATTTCGAAATGCACGCCGCCTGCGTAGGTTCCTTCCGCATGATGTACATCGAAAAATTCACGCACTTCACTCAAAATATCAATAAATTTCCGTGTTTTATAACCATTCGGAGATTTTATCGTATTGCCGTGCATAGGATCACAAGACCACACAACTTTCGCGCCTTCTTCTTTCAAAGCACGCACAAATTGTGGCAAATTATCACCCACATTCCCCGCCCCCATACGAACGATATAGGTCAAACGGCCCGGCTCATTTTCTGGGTTCAAGGTTTCCGTCAAACGTAGCAGATCGTCGCGTGTCATGGTGGGGCCAAGCTTACACGCAATCGGGTTACCGATGCCACGCATATATTCCACATGTGCATGATCGGGCTGGCGAGTGCGGTCTCCAATCCAAAGCATATGAGCGGAGCAGGCAAAATCTTGTCCCGTCGCGCTATGTTTACGCGTCAGGGCTTCTTCATAGCCCAGCAACAAAGCCTCATGTGACGTATAGAAACGCGCCTCATTTAGCTCTTCCATCTGCTCCATATCAAGGCCGCAGGCTTCGATAAATTGAACACACTCATTAATGCGATCGACTAATTTCTGGAACCGCCGACCCTGCGCAGATCCATCAATAAAGTCCATATTCCACTGGCTAATTTGACGAAGCGACGCAAAGCCGCCCGTACCCAACGCCCGCAAGAAATTCAACGTAGAGGTCGATTGATTATAGACTCTAAGCAAACGCTCAGGATCTGGCTCGCGCGAAATCGCCTCAAACTCCATTCCATTCACGGCATCACCACGATAACTTGGAAGTTCAACTCCACCTATGGTTTCCGTGCCCCCCGAACGCGGTTTCGCGAACTGCCCCGCAATTCGCCCGACCTTCACAACCGGACAGCCTGCTCCATACATCAGCGCGACAGTCATTTGCAGTAACACGCGAAAAAAGCTACGTAAATTATCTTGGCTAAACTCTGCAAAACTCTCTGCACAATCGCCGCCTTGTAGCAAGAAAGCACGCCCTTCGCATACTTCAGCCAACTCACGCTTCAGTGAGAGTGCCTCGCCTGGAGAGGTCAGTGGCGGAAAAGAAGTGAGCTGCTGCTCTACCTGCGATAATTTATTCGCATCCGCATATTCCGGTTGTTGTTGGATAGGAGTATCCCGCCAGCTAGCAGGAGTCCAAAGTGTGTTTGAAATTTGAGGTTTTGTCTTTGCCATAAGAGTTCAAGATGTAAGCGAGGCTGCTGCTTTGCGCAAGAGCTTATCACCAACCATTCCGCGCTTCACGCAATTTTGTAAACTCCTCTAGAGTTTTAGCACGTAAAAACGGATTCGTCGCCAATTCTTCGCTCAAAAGTCCAGGCACCGTAGGTTCGCCATTCTCCCTGAACTTTATCACCTTTTCCATACGTTGCTTCAAAGCCTTATTCTCAAGATCCATCGCCAGTGCGAACTCACCATTCTTTTGCGTATATTCATGCGCGCAATGGATAAGCGTTTCGGGTGGAAGCATTTTAATACGCGCTAAACTCTCAAACATTTGCTCATGCGTGCCTTCAAATACCCGACCGCATCCCATTAGAAACAATACGTCTCCACAAAAGAGCCGCTGATGCTGCGGCATAGAGTAAGCGATATGCCCCAATGTATGGCCCGGCAGAAACATTACTTTTAGCTCGACTCCAGCCCATTCGAACACATCCCCCCCCTCCACCTGCACATCCAATGCAGGCAAACGATGCGCATCCAGCCGATGCCCAACCACCTTGGCACCTGTAGCTGCTACCAGTGCCTCCACCCCACCAATATGATCAGGGTGATGGTGGGTTAGCAAAATATGCGTTAAACGCCCGCTAACGGCGGCTATTTCGGTCAAAACTTCATCACTTGTGCCAGGGTCAATGACGGCCATTTCGTCCGTTTTCGGTACGTACAGAAGGGGAATATAGTTATCGTGCAAAATTGGGATAGTTTTGAAGATAATTTCTGGCATTAATTTAATATCCTACTGTTATTAAATGATTATATTAGATACAACCTATGCTATACTTAAACGTATGTTAACCATTTCGCTGTATATTCGTTAATGAAAGTAAATAACTTTAACGGTGAAAAAACATGTCTGATAACACTATTTTTAACACGCCTCTTACTCACTCAACTCCTTCCGAACAAATTGCCCTAGATTGCACCGCCTTACAAGGCCCGTGTGAGCTTCCGCTTGGCAATGAACTGCTTGATGCAAAATTCACTCGCGAGGGGCAAGACCTGCTCGTAACGGCGCCCAGCAAATTAGTTATCGCAGAAAATTATTTCACCCATGAGACGGCTCCCACCCTGATTTCAGACACAGGTAAGAAAATTGAAGGAACTTCAGTCACCGCACTCAGCTCTGCCGAAGCACCTAAAGAATATGCCGGCCCTGTTAGCTCCGAACCTTCGATCGGTGTCGTTGAAAAACTCGCTGGTGTTGTAACCGTCAAACGTGGCGGCGTTGATGTTGAATTGAAACAAGGTGATGCCGTGTTCCAAAATGACGTCATCCAAACCGCTAATAACAGTAAAATCGGCATTACCTTTGAAGATGGCTCGGTTTTCACCTTAGGTTCTGACGCCCGTATGACGCTCGATAGCTTCGTTTATGATGCTGAAACCGGTGACGGCTCTTCATCTATCAATGTACTCAAAGGTATGTTCAAATTCGTGAGTGGTGAAATCGCCGCGAATAACCCAGGCGAAATGCAAGTTGAAACTCCAGTCGCAACAATCGGTATTCGTGGCACCACAGGCGGTGGCTCAGTCCAAGGCGAAGGCCTGGAGAACGAGTTCTTCCTAGAACCGAATGCGGATGGTACCGTCGGTTGGTTTGATGTCATTACCGATCAAGGCACAACCAGCATGAACCAACCTAATACCGTGGTTGAGGTCACAAGCTTCCACGAAGCACCTCCTGCGCCAGAATTT